>NZ_CAMQXC010000123.1 GCF_947038635.1 uncultured Cetobacterium sp.
CTATTTGTAGGAGCTCCCATCTTAAAATTACTTGTTCTTTTATCAATAGCATTATATTGTACATTTGCATTTAATTGAGGTAATCTTGAACTATTAGAAATTTTTACATTATAAGAACTAGTTTCTAAATCTTGCTTAGATTTTAAAAGTGAAAAATTTGAATTCAATGCTCTTTCAACTGCATCTTTTAATGTAAGTTTAATTTTATCTTTTTCAGTTATTTTTAAATTTGAAATATTTTGTAAAAAAATAAGATTTGGATATAGTTCAAGTTTGTTAGCTATATCTCCATTAAAAAAGATATTTTCTCTGGGTTCATTGACTTCAACTACTTTACCTAATCTATTACTAGTTTTATAAAGCATATAATTTAATGATGCAGCTCTAATACGTTTTGAAAACTCTTTTTTCATATCAATACCAATATAAGCATATTTATTAAAATTTTCATTGAACGATATTAAAAATATAGGATTTTTGCTTTCTTTTATTCTCTTTTCATCAGTTTTATATATATTAATTTTTAAACTGTTTATATTAATATTTTTAGATAAGTTAGTAATGTTTTCTTCACTTATATTTGAAATAAAAATATCGATTTCATTTGCTCCATTTACATTATTAAAGATTTGAAGGTAATTTTTTAAATCTAAATCACTATAGACATAATTTAAATTGTTTGATAATTTTTCCAAATTTTTTCCAAAACCTAAAGGTGCAGAATAAAATTTATTTTTGTTTAAATTTTTTATTTTATCGATAGAAGTATCAGTTAAAATAAAAATACTATCAATTTTATTATCTAAATTAATAGAATTTAGTTGATTTTCTAGATTTTGATTATCAACATATAGAACTTTCAATATATTCGGCTGAAAATTAGTACCAGCAAAATTTTTAGTTAGTTCATCTTTTAGAATATTTAAGTAAGTAGTTGATATTTCATCATTATTTTCTAAAATAACTGCAGTATTGAGTGTTTTAGAAAAAATAGAAATATTCATTATAAGTAATAAAAATAAAACTTTGATCACAGTATCCTCCTAAATTTAAATTTGACTAAATATTATATACTTTAAATTTAATGTTTGTATATTTGCAAAGAAATACTTAAAAAAATGTACTGCATTGCATAATTAAAAGTTCTTCTATTTATATGAGAAAAATGATATACTATTAAGACATGTATATTATTAAAATTTTAAATACGATAAATTTGATAAGATATGTTTTAAAGAATTTGTGTCTTTAAACATATCTTTATTTAATTATCGTTAAGTAAGAGTAAAAAAATTAAAGAAGAGGGGTGAAAGGATTTACTTTTAGCAATTTAATATAGAAAAATAAAGCTAAAAGTGTTATCTAAAAATGTTTTTAAATAAAAAATCATTGAATATTTTAAATCTGTTTTTAAGTTTAAAAAGATACAGTTATTCAGAGTTAGAAACAGTTCTAAAAATAAAGAAAAGATCAATAACAATGAATATAAATACAGTAAATAGTTTTTTACACAACCATAATATAAATGGAATACTGAAAGAGGATGAAATTTTTTATATCGACGAGAAAGAAATTTTAAAAATAAAAGATTTATTATCACATGCACCTTTTAGTCCTATTGAAAGAAGAGACTATATTTTATTAAAACTTTTTTTTACTAATAAAGTGATATTAAGTAATAGTTTTATTGAATTAGATATCACAAGAAGAACGTTAAACTATGATTTAGAAAGAATAAAAGAATATTTAATAAAGTATAACCTTAAATTAGAAAGTTTACCTTCAAAAGGAGTTTTTCTTATTGGAAATGAAATAGATATAAGGTTTTTATTTGCAAGTTATTTAACTAAGTATTTTGTAGAAAGAGATAGTTGTCATAATCTATTTATTAATTTGATTAACAGTATTTTTTCTAAAAAAGAGGTAAGTCTAGCTAAAAAGATAGTCTTAAATCTAATAAATAAAATGAATATTTCACTTCCACCAGAAGATTTTTTTAAAATTGTTTCAATAATTTTGATTCATTCGTTTAGAGAAATTAATTTTCCTTGTTCGTACGAGGAATATAGAACTTCTCAGGTTTTATTAGAAAATAAATATTATAATAAAGTTATAAATTTTTTAAAAACTCATGGATTAGAGGAATTAAAAATATATGAGTTAGATACAATAGCAGAACTTCTTTTATCATTAGATATTGAAAGATATACAATGAATATTGAGAACGAAGTAAATTTATTTCTAAAAAATCTTGAATTTAAATTAAATATAACCATTCCAGAAGAGCAAGATTTTTTAATGCAGGTTTCTAATGCAATAAGAATAGGAAAGTTTAAAGCAGAGTTAAATTTTTTAGAACACAAAGAATTACATAAATTAGATAGAGAATATAAAAGATATTATATAGAAATAAATAATGTGATTAAAGAAATTATTCCTAAATTTTATTTAGAGGATATTATATATTTAACTATACTTATAAAAAATATTGTGGATATGAATGATCTAGAACATAAAAAACCAAAAAATATAGCAATAATTGATAATTCTTTTAATCATATCTATGGAAAAATGTTATTAAAATATATAAAAGGAAATTATTATGTAAATATTTTAAAAATATTAGATAATTATCAATTAAAAGATTTTTTAAAAAATGAAAATGAAATAGATTTTATATTAACTTTAAATGATATAAATGTAAAAAAGACAAAAGTTCCAACAATAAAGATGGATTTTAAGTACATATTAAATAATGTTTGCGAATTGGAGAAACATGGATTTTTAAAAAAATAATAGAGTTTCAATAATATATTTATTTTGACATATTTCTGTAACAAATCTTTGATAGTATTTATTCATAAGAAAAAGAATAAATAAAAAAGAGGAGTGATTATAATGAAAAAAATATTATTAGTAGGAGCTTTTGTAATATCAGCAGTTTCATTTGCAAATGGGCACGGAACAATGGGAAATATGAATCATGGATCTATGGGAAATAACGTAAATAACATGGGTATGATGAACGGAGATATGGGATGTAAAATGATGAAAAATGGAAGTCATATGATGGGAAAAATGAACATGATGAATATGAGTCCAGAATTAAAAAAACAAATGCAAGATGATATGATAAAGATTCAAGAGAAACAGTTAGAAATTAGCAAAATAATGAATACTACAAATCCAGATATGAAAAAAGTAGAAAAATTAAATAATGAAATTTATCAAATAAAAGCAACACATATGACAAAAATGCAAGAAAATATGATAAAAACAAATTAATTTATTATAATAAAGACGGGATTCCCGTCTTTTTATTGTATAATAGAATAAAATTCAATATTTATAGAATTAAAAGGAGTTTTTATGAGAAAAAAAATTTTAATAATAGAAGATGAAGAAAATTTAGCAAATATAATAGGAAAAAATTTAGAGAAGGAAGGTTTTGAAATAAAAATAGTTATTCAAGGAGATTTAGCTTTGGAAGAGTTTTATTCTTTTTCTCCATCTTTAGTTCTATTAGATATAAATTTACCTAAAAAAAATGGTTGGGATATTTGTAAAGAGATTCGTCAATACTCAAAAATACCTATAATAATAATGACTGCTCGAGATACAGAATTAGATGAAATTCATGGTTTAGAATTAGGAGCGGATGATTATGTAACTAAACCCATTAGTACAAAGGTACTTAGTTTAAAAATAAAAAAACTTTTAAAAATGGAAAATAATAGTTTTTTTTATTTAGATAAGCTAAGTTTTGACTATAATGCTTTTAAAATTATAATAGAAGATATTGAAATAATTTTATCAAAAAGAGAGGCATTGCTTTTAGAATATTTTTTTAGAAATCAAGACATAATTCTTTCAAGAGAAACTTTATTAAATGAAGTTTGGGGATTTGAATTTAGTGGAGAAGAAAGAGCTGTAGACACATTAGTTACTCGTCTTAGAAAAAAAATGGGAATATATGGAGAACATATAAAATCAATAAGAGGTGTGGGGTATGTATTTAACCAAAATTAGAGTTAATTTTTTTACTAAAATATTTGGATTCTCATTATTTATTGTATTGATAACAATTTTGATAAATTATACTTTTAATGCTATTTTTTTAGAAAAATTTTATATTTATAGAAAAAAAGAATTAATGTTAAAAGTTATACAAAATGCAAAAATTATTTATGAAACACAATCTGAAAATAGTTTTGAAAATTATATTTATGATGTAAAAGAATCTATGGGAATAGAAGTAGATATAAAAAATAAAAAAAAGAATCATATGATGGGAAATCATATGATGAGAAGAAGTGATAGTATCGAAAATATACCATATAATAAATTTGTAGATAAAGAGTTATTAGGAAATGATGCTAAGATTTTGTATTATGGAGAAGAATTATCAAAGGATAGTGGAATATTTGTAAGTACTTCTCTTTCAATAATTCAAGCTCATAGCCATGAAAGTAATATATTCAATATTATGACAGCTTTAGTTGCACTTATTGTATCTTTAGGAGCTGGATTAATATTTTCGAAAAGAATTACAAAAGATATAGGATACTTAAATGAAAAAGCTGATAAAATTTCAAGATTAGATTTTCCCAAAAATATTGAAATTAATAGAAATGATGAAATTGGTGATTTAAGTAGAAGTTTAGAAAAAATGTCAAAGGAGTTATCAACATCAGTATCCAATTTAAAATCATTTGTATCAAATGCTTCCCATGAACTAAGAACTCCTATTGCTGTTATTTGTACTCATGCAACAGCACTTCTTGAACATAAAGAGATTGAAGAAAAAGAAAAAAGAAAATACTATGAAATAATTTTGAAAGTTGGGAATGAAATGAAGGAGTTGATTGAAAATTTACTAACTCTTTCAAAATTAGATAGTACAGTTTTTAAGTTAAAAAAAGAAAATGTAAACTTAAGAAAAATTATAGAAGAAGCATTAGAAAGATACGATATAATTGAATTAGAAAGAGATATAAATGTTGAGATAAGCTTAGTCACAGAGAATATAATTGGAGATCCAAGAATTTTAAAATTAGTTCTGAATAATTTAATCCAAAATGCTTTAAAATATAGTATTATTGGTGGCAGCGTAAAGATTTCTCAAACTCTTAATTGCTTAGTTATAGAAAATACTTTTCAAGGAGAGCTCGGAAATGAGATTGAAAAACTTCTTCAACCTTTTTCAAGAGGTAGAAATGCTGAAGATTTTAAATTTGATGGAATGGGCTTGGGATTATCAATAATATCTAAAGCTTTAAATTTAGCATCAATAAAATATGAGATAGAAGTGGATCAAAATAGATTTATAGTGAAATTAAAAATATTAGATAATTAGTTTAATAAAAAAATACTTATGAAAGGGGAGTTTTTAAAATGTTTAAAGTGAATGATGAAATATGTATAGGTTGTGGAATGTGTGTAAAAGATTGTTTTGCACGAGATATTGAGTTAGTTGAAGGAAAGGCACTAATAAAAAATGTGACATGCTTTAAGTGTGGACATTGTGTCGCCGTGTGTCCAGTAGCAGCGGTATCTACAGACGAATATAGTATGGATGACGTAGTTGAATATAATAAACAAAAATTTACCATTGAGCCCGATGAACTTTTAAATTTTATAAAATTTGAGAGAACAATACGACAATTTAAGGAAAATGATGTAGAGAATGAAAAGCTTTTAAAGATAATTGAAGCTGGAAGATTCACACAAACAGCTAGTAACGCACAAAATGTAAACTATATAGTAGTAAAAGAACAGATTCAAGAAGTTAGAAAAATAACTTTAGAAGTTTTGAATAGTTTAGGAGGATATATTTTAGAGAATTCAACAAATCCTTTATATAAGAGATATGCTAAAATGTGGATAAAAATGTATAGTGATTTTATAGCTGATCCTTTAGGAGTAGATAATCTGTTTTTTAAAGCACCAGCTCTAATAATAGTTACTTCAGAACATCCTTTAAATGCTGGATTAGCTTCAGCTAATATGAAGCTTATGGTTGATGCTTTAGGGTTAGGAACTGTTTTTAGTGGATTTTTTACAAGAGCTTGTGAGGGAAATTCTAGAATAAAAGATTTTTTAGGAATTGAAGAGAATCAAACTGTAGTTACATGTATGGTTATTGGATATCCAAATGTGAAGTATTCAAGAACTGCTCCGAGAAAAGCTCCAAATATTATTTGGAAATAAAAATTATTTTTTAGATAAAACTGCTAACTTAATTGTTGGCAGTTTTATTATTTTGATAAAAAATTCTATATATTGAAATAAAATATGTTATAATGAAAATAAAAAAGGAGAATTTGATGAAGGGGTTTATACTAGGTATTATTTCAGCTTTATTTTTTTCATTGACATTTATTTTGAATGAGGTTATTAGTTTAACTCAAGGAAATT
>NZ_CAMQXC010000124.1 GCF_947038635.1 uncultured Cetobacterium sp.
TATCTGGACAACATGGGACAGATTATCCTTTAGCTATGGCCGGAGCTATTCTAGGAGTTTTACCTATGTTAATTATGTTTATAATATTCCAAAAGAAGTTTATTGAAGGAATGGCATCAACTGGAATTAAATAAAATTCTAATAAAAAATGGAGAGATTTTAAACTCTCCATTTTTTACTCTTTAACAGCTCCTGCTACTATTCCTGATAAAATCTTCTTCTTAAATATCAAATACATTATAACTGTTGGTAACATAACTATTACTATAGCAGCTGATAACTTAGCCCATGAACCGCTACGCCCTACATAGTTCATTAACATTGTTGTAAGTGTTGCATTAGCAGCACTTGGCATATATAGATATGGTGTAAACATATCATTTAATACATCTACAGATTTTAAGATTATAAGTGTGGCTGTTGCTGGTAAAATAAGTGGAAATATAACTTTCCAATATATTTTAAAATATGAGCATCCATCAATTCTTGCACTTTCATCTAAAGAGTATGGAATCTGATCTATAAACTGTTTATACACATATATTTGAAGTATATCTGTTGATATATAGATTACCATTGGTGCTAGTAGTGTATCATATATTCCAAGTCTTCCAATTATTCCAAATCTTGTTATCTCAGCAATAAAGCTAGGTATTAGCATTGAAAAACTAAATAAAAAGAAGTATACCTTTTTAAGTTTAAACTCAAATCTACTTAAAGAGTAAGCAACCATACTACTTAAAATAACATTTACTGTTATTGTTCCTAAAACTAAAAGCATTGAGTTTTTAAACCCTGTTAAAACATTTCCATTTTTAAAAACCTCTTTGTAGTTATCTAATGAAAATGGTGCTGGTAAAGATAGATGATACCCTTGAGCTATCTGCTCTGGAGTTTTAAAAGATGATAATACCACTAAAAGTAAGGGAACTAAAACTATCAAAGTTATAACTACAAAAACTGTGTGATTTAGAGCATTAAATAGTAACTCGCTCGTCTTTTTCTTTTTCAAACTTTTCCCCCTCCTTTTCTATTGCCATTTCAACTTTTAACTCCTCTTTTTTTAAAAATCCTTTTACTTTATTTAGCTTACCTCTAAACTTTTCAGGCTCTAAAACTAAACCTTGAACTATTGATATAACTATTATTGCAACTATTAAAACTATAGCCATTGCACAAGCTAAACCAAAGTTACTAAATTCAAAGGCTGTTTTTACTGTGTGAAGAGCAAATGTTGTACTGCTCGTTCCTGGACCTCCACTTGTCATAACAAATGGAATATCAAAAACCATCAGAGCTCCTCTAACATTTAAAAACAGTACTATACTAAGAATAGATTTCATATTAGGTATTATTATTTTTACAAATTGCTGTAATACTGAGGCTCCATCAATTAATGCAGCCTCTAACATATCCTTATTTATTGATTGAAGTCCAGCTAAGAAAAGTATTATGTGAACCCCTGTAAATCTCCAAAGAGAAACTACAACTAATGAATAGTTTACAATTTTAGGATCACTTAACCATCTGATTTTTCCAATACTTCCAAGAGCTAAAAGTCCATTTAATACCCCATCCTCAGAACTATATAAAAAGGAAAACATATAGGCTATTGCAACTCCATTTATTATATATGGCATAAAAACTATAGTTTTAAAAAATTCACTTTTTTTGATATACCTATCTAAAAGCATTGCTAAATACATCTCTATTGGAATAAAAAGAAGATGCAGCATAAAATATAGATTATTATTTTTTAAACTTTGCCAAATATCTTTTCTTTGAAATACTTGAGTATAATTTTTTAATCCAACGTAGTTATAACTAGGATTTATTCCATCCCAATCTGTAAAACTTATTAGAGCTAATTTAAATCCTGGATAAAGAACAAATACAAATAGCAATATAGTTGGTATTGCTAAAAAACATGCTAACAATATACTTTTTTGTGTTTTATCTTTCATACTCTACTCCTAACAACTACTTTGTATTTTCTTGAGCTTCTGTCCATCTTTTGTTAAACTCATTCATATACTCTGTAAAATTAACTCCTTGAATCATCTCTTGCCCCATTCTCTTAACATCAAAAGATATATAATTAGCTATTTTTCTAAACTTTTCATCTCCACCTTTTTGAAGTACAACCTCTGGATTTGGAATATTTGCTATAGCCACATTAAACATACTCTCTCTACCCTTTACTCCCTCTACAGCTGGTAATACATTCATATATGTTACATACTCTTTATAATAGTCACTTGTAAAGAACCAATCTAAGAACTTTTTAGCCTCGTCAGCATTTTTACTATATTTTGGAATTGATAAAAATACTTCAGCTGAAACTAAATATCTAAATGGATCCTCTTTTGTTTCACGAGCTGGTAGTACAAATACTCCTACATCATCTAATGTTTCTTTAGACATCTCTTTTTCTAAATCCATATAAAACCATTGCCCTGATGCTAACATAGCTGCCTTTTTAGAAGCAAACATACTTTTTTCTTGATCCCAACCATATCCTAATGGATCATCTCCAAAAGGCTTTGTATTGTAGTATTTATCTAACATATCATAAGCTACATAAAATGGTTTTCCCGGAGAAAATGGATCTTTTTCTACAGCCATTTTACTTAAAATATCATTACCACCTGGAACTAAAAATGGCATAAACTCATTAAAAGGATATGTTGTCCAAGAGTCTTTAGCACCTAATGCCATTGGAATATAAGTACCATTGTCTTTTATCTTTGTTGAAAGTGCTACAAACTCTCCCCATGTTGTAGGTATCTCCAGTCCTAACTCATTGAATACACTTTTTCTATAATAAACAAACTCATTAAAACCATACATTGGTAATCCATATATGTTTCCATCAATTTCAAAATCTTTAGCAAACTTATTTACTTTTGCAGCTTCTGTTTGATTTAAAGGAAGTAGCACACTTTTAAAACTTTCCATAGTTACAACTCTCACAGGAAAAATATCTGGTAGTTTCTGTGCTGAGTTTCTTATTTTCATTGTATTATCATACTCAGTTGCAGGTATTTTCTCCATTTTTATTGTTACATTTGGAGCTACCTTTTGATAAGCTTCTGCTAGACTATTTGTATCCATCATATACTCTTCCCCTGTTCCAGAGTATGTTACAAAAGTCAGCTCAATTTTTTTATCCTCTGCTTTAGTTACCTCTTTCTTTTCTCCATCACCACAAGCAGCCATAAACAACATTGCTCCTACTCCTAAAACCTTTAAATATCTTTTCATTTTTTACCCTCCTTAAAAAAGTTTAGCTTCTGCAAAAAGTTCCATAACTTCACCATTATTATGAAGTTCAAAAATAACAATTTCGTTCTCTCCCTCTTTTAAAAGAGGTGATGGAACATAAAGTCTCTTTTGAGGTCCCTCATTCCAGTATCTCCCTAAGTTAAATCCATTTATATATACAACACCCTTTTCCCACCCTGTGAAATCTAAGAAAGTATCTCCAATCTCAGACACATTAAAAGTTCCTTTAAAGAATCTTGGGTAATTTTCAACATCTTTAACGCAATCTCCAAAATCTAAATTAGATATATCATCTAATAGTATTGTGTAAATTTCCCAATTAAATAGAAACTGTCTATCAAGTCTAACCCCCTCTGTTATACCTTTACTATCTTTTAACAAAGGTCCATAGTTAATTCTCCCCATATTTTCAACTAAAATCTCTAATGTTGACTCTTCTTTTTCACAGTTTAGTATTATTTCCTGTTTATTATTTCTATCAATAACTCCTTTAAACTCTCCATTTAAATATATCAAAGCTCTATCTCTAACCTCTTGCAAAGTTAGTGGCATATTTTCAATAACTCCTTTAACCTTTGTTTTATAAAGTATAAACCCATAATCTTGATCTAGCTCCTCCATAGTTTTTACATACGGTGAAGTATAGTGTTTAGATAGTATATTTAAATTATTCCAAAGAGATGCACTTTCCTTAAACTCTACTTTCCCACAAGCTATTTTTTTTGAATCTTTTACTTTATACTCTTTGTAATTTTTATGTTTTTTAATATTTATTTTTTCTTTTAATTCATCAATAGTATCCTTTACCAGATGATATTTTTTAGTTAAATCTCCATCTTCTGTTAAAAGAGCATCATAATCATAACTAGTTACTGTACAACGCTGCTCATCATGATAGTTTGCTCCATTCATAAATCCAAAGTTAGTTCCTCCATGGAACATATAGAAGTTTACAGAGATATTGTTTTCTAACATATATTTAAACTCCTCTGCTACCTCTTCACCTTTTCTAGTTATGTGCTCTTGTCCCCAATGATCAAACCATCCTATCCAAAATTCCATAACCATTTTTGGCATATTGCTTTGATATTTTTTAAATAGTTCAAATGACTCCTCTGTCTTTGAACCAAAATTTATTGTTTTCCAAATATGTGGTAATGTTCCTCCAGATAGCATCCAATGAGTTGGACCATCTGAAGTAAATAGTGGCACATTAACTCCTCTTTTTATTAAAGCCTCTTCTAAATAACTTAAGTACTTATAGTCGTTTCCATAGCTTCCATACTCATTTTCAATTTGAACAGCTATTATAGGGCCTCCATTTGTAGAGAGATATTTTGTAAACTTAGGAACTAGAGTATCATAGTATCTATCAATTTTCTCTATATACGTTGAGTCCATAGTACGAAGTCTTATTCCCTGATATTTTAATAACCATGGTGGCAACCCTCCAAACTCCCATTCTGCACATATATACGGAGATGGCCTTAAAATAACATAAAGTCCCACTTCATCAGCTAAAGATATAAATCTTTCAAGGTCTAACATATCTGAAAAGTTATATTCTCCCTCTTTAGGTTCATGAAGATTCCATGGTACGTAAGTTTCTACACAGTTAAAACCTGCTGATGCTATTTTCTCAAGTCTATCCTTCCACTGCTCAGGTAAAGTTCTAAAGTAATGCATCGCTCCAGATATAAGAAGAGTTTTTTCTCCATCTATCTCTATATATTCCTCTACAAATCTCATTTCTCCTCCCTATTTTTACCACTCTATTTTTTTAAATTATGTTTTATTTTAATTCTTTTTTATCGAATATATTCTATAAAAACTTTATTTTTTATAAGAATACGTATTCTTGATACGAGTTTATTCTATGAATCTATTTTTGTCAAGAGGAATATTTAATAAAAAAAATTGTTTGACAAATTTATAAAAAAATACTTTAATTGAGTTCACAATAACTTTTGAAAGGTGGTTCTATGAAAAAAACTTTAACTATGAAAGATATAGCAAAATTAGCTGGTGTTTCTCAATCCACTGTATCAAGAGTGGTCAATGGAAATCCAACTGTAGACCCTGAAGTTCGGGCTCGTGTTGAAAAAATAATTTTAGATCAAGGTTTTAAACCAAACTCTAGTGCTAAAACCTTAAGAAGCAGCTCTTCTAAAATAATTGGAGTTATACTTTTTGATCTATCTAATTACTATTATCTAGAGATGATTAGATATGTTGAAAAAGCAGCTAGAGAAAATGGATATACAGTTATTATTCTCAACTCTGGAGGAGATAAAGCTTTGGAAAAAGAGCATATTTTAAATTTACAAGCTCGAAATGTGGATGGAATCATTATTGCTCCTGTAGCAAAAGAAAATCTTGAATTTTTAAAAAAGCAAAATGAAAATTTTGTAATTGTAGATTGCAGTCTGCCTAACTATCCATGTGTTTATACTTCTCTTCTTCAAGGTGGAAAAATCGCCACAGAACATCTTTATAATTTAAATCATAGAAAAATAGGTTTTATTGGAGCTGATAAAAAAAATATAAAACTTTTAGGAGTAAAAGAGTTTTTCTCTGAAAAGAATTTAAAATTTTCAAATGAGTGGTTTATAGAAACTGATGTCACTAATAGTCATCTTGATAATTTATCTTCAAAACTAGACTCTTTAAAAGATTTTCCTACAGCTTTTATAACATCTAATGATGTTATTGCTTTAAATCTAATAAAAGAAATTGGAAAAAAAGGCTTATCTATTCCTGAAGATATATCTATTTTAAGTTTTGATGATACTATTATATCTACAGCTTTAAATATTACAAGTATTAGACACCCTGTAGATTTAATGATGGAAGATGCTATTGATTATCTTTTAAATGGAAATAAAACTATTATTCAAAAAAGTCTTAAGCCTATTTTAATTAAAAGATCTAGTTGTCATTATAATTTGAAATAAAAATTCATACTTTAAAAAGCTATTGAAATTTTATACAACTTTTTTGTTAGTTTTTTTCAAATTGATATTTTTTCATAACAATCATATAATATTATACAAGAT
>NZ_CAMQXC010000125.1 GCF_947038635.1 uncultured Cetobacterium sp.
CGTGGGCTCGGAGAAGTTTATAAAAGACATATAGTATATCGTTTTAAAAAAATTTATTTCATATATAAAAAAATAAAAAAAAAATTAGAAAAAAGGAGTTCAGAGTGGAAAATAAAAATATTTTTATTGAATTTTCTAAAAAACTGAGTAAAAAAGAGAGAGACTTTTTAAGATCAGTTGATATTAACAGTAGCTCAGTTACTGTTCATTTAGAAAGGCTTTATAAAATATTTGAAGTTAAAGAGGAACCAAAAATTATGGAATTAGAAAAGCTTTTATTTAAGTTTTTTTCTAAAAATATAGTTATCACTGATTCAAATCTAAATTTAAAAAAAAGATTCAATATTCTAAATAGTTATTTTTTTGAAAAAGATTATGTATCCTTTGAATTTTCATCACATATATTAGATGAAAAAATCAAAAAAATACTTAAGTTTAAAGAAAGGTACTCATATAGATTTTATCAAGAGATTCTAAATAGTGAAAAAAACATTTTAAATATTTCAATGAATAGTTTAAGAGATCTATTAGATATTCAAGAGACATATGATAGATTCTATGATATTGAAAAAAATCTCTTAAAACCCATTTTTAAAGATCTTATAACTATTGGAGAGCTTGATATTGAATATGAAAAAAATAAAGTTGGAGAATATAAAAGTGCTAAAATTTTAGGAATTAAAATTGTAAAAGATTATAAAAGTAGTGAAAACAATGAGGTTAAGCCTATTTTTTCTTTAACTAAAACTTTTAAAAATCTTTTTGAGCTTCATAGTGAACTTATGGAAATCTATAAAAAGCTTAAAGGAGATACATCATATATTTCTAACTACCATTTTAACTCTAAACTTTTAGTTAAAATATACAATATAAAAAATGATGAAACTTTAATTTATACCTACAAAGAGTTTACATTTAAAATACTATATAGAAAAGATTTACCCACAGTTATTGAGATATTTGAAAATGTTAAAGATGAATAAAGGATTAACCAATCTGGTTAATCCTTTATATTTAATTAAATCTATTTAAATATTCATCCATGTAAACAACATTTCCATTAACTCTTGAATCCTCTGCTGCAAAGGCCATTATATGACTTTCTAAAGATGTTCTTGGATTAGTTCTAGAATCCTCTTGTCTTCCTAAACAAAGATTTATAAAATCGTTCATAAGTCCTGTATCTCCTCCTCCATGTCCACCTTCTAAAACATCTGGAATAATCTCAGTTTTCTTTCCATTTGCAAAACGTCCATCTCCTTTTCCAAACTCATAAACTTCTATATTATTTTTTGCATCATTTCCTCTTATTTCACCTTTAGTTCCCATAACTTTTATTGTTCTACATACTTCGTCTGTAAAAGCACATAGATTAAATGTTACATTTACTCCATTTTCAAACTCAATTATGGAAACCATATTATCTACGACATTATTATCACACTTATAAACACATCTTCCATATTGATTGTGCTCTAAAGATTTTGTTAAAGCTTCCTCTGTTTGTATTTCACTAGCAACTAGTGTTGGCCAAGCTCCAATATTATTATAATATATTTTCTTTGGTGAATATATGCAACTATCTATATATTTACACTCTAAACATCTATCTGCTGATCCCTCTGGAGCATTTTCTTTTCTAAAGTATTTTAAATTTCCAAAAGAAGCTATTTTTTTACAAGGATTACCATTTAAAAGCCAAGATAAAATATCTAAATCATGACAACTTTTTTGTAAAATAAGAGGACTTGTTTCGTCAGAATTTCTCCAGTTACCTCTAACAAAACTATGTGCAAAGTGGAAGTTTCCTATATTTTCATTGTGTTGTATATCTACAACCTCTCCAATTACTCCACTATCTATTAATTCTTTTAATTTACTAAAAAATGGTGTATATCTAAGCACATGACAAACCATAACTTTAACACCATATTTTTCAGCCATTTTAACTATATCAATACATTCTTCAACTCTATTTGACATCGGTTTTTCTAAAAGAATATCATAGCCTTTTTTCATAGCAAGTTCCATAGGTTCAAAGTGCATATCATCACCTGTTGCTAAAATAATAGCATCACAAAATTTATCTTTTTCTAAAAATTCTTCCCAAGAATTAAATACATACTCTGGCAGAATCCCATGAGCTTTTATCATTTGATCTCTTTTTATAGAATTTGGCTCTGCTACAGCAACAATCTCTGCTTCATCACTATTTTTTAAAATAAAATTAGCATAAACATCCTTTCCTCTATTTCCTGCTCCTATTACACCGATTCTTAACATAAAACACCCTCCTATTTTGAATACGTATACATTTATTTTTAATGTGAGTATAGTACATGATTTTTAAAATGTCAAATTTTTTTCATAAAAATTTGCTTATAATAATTTTATAGAGTATTATTTTTTATATAGTTTAAAATAGGGAGGATATATGAAAAACAAACGGATGACTATGACAGAACTTGCTAATTTAGTTGGAGTATCTCAAGCTACAGTATCAAGAGCTATTAACCAACCTGAAAAAGTTAAGCCTGAAGTAAGAGAAAAAATTCAATATTTTATAGATAAATATAAATTTATTCCAAATGAAAATGCAAAAACTATGAGAGGAATAGGTAGTAAAATTCTAGGTTTTATTGTTTTTAGTTTTTCTAACTATTACTATTTAGATATGATTAAATATGCTGAAAAAGCTGCTAGAGAAAAAGGATACAGTCTTCTTGTTATGAACTCTGAAAAAAATGCTGATTTTGAATTAGATCATATAAAAATGATGTTGGCACGAAATGTAGAGGGAATACTTATAGCTCCTGTAGATGAACAAAATCTTGATTTTTTAGAAACTACCAATGTTCCATTTGTAGCTTTAAATGAGGATTTTCCTGGACATAATTATGTTACCACTTCTCTTGTTGAAGGAGGAGAGATTGCATGTCAACACCTTATTGATCAAGGTCATAAAAATATAGGTTATATTGGAGGTGATCATAAAAAATATAATCCAAAACTTGATGGTGTAAAGAAAAAATTAAAAGAATATAATTTAAATTTTAAACCTGAATTTTTTATTAAAGTTAACACAGTAACTCTTTCTGAAGAGGATATTGAAACTATTTTAAAACAAAGAAAATTACCTTGTACCGCATATGTTGCATCTAATGATGAAGTTGCTTGTTTATTTATGAAAAAAATAAATGAATTTGGTTATAAAGTTCCTGAAGATATTGCTTTAGTTGGATTTGATAATACTATTGTTTCTAAACTTCTTAATATTACTAGTATTATTCAACCTACAGAAGCCATGGTTAAAGCAGGAATTGATATTGTTTTAAATAAAGAAAATATAAAAAAAACACTTCAACTTTCCCCTGGAATTGAAATACGAAATAGTAGTTTAAAATAAATTTGACAAATCTTAATCTATGAGGTATATTTTATCAAATAATTATGAATACGTATACAATTTTAAGGGGGTATTATGAAAAAATTTATTTTATCATTATTAAGTTTAGGTCTTTTAACTTCTTTTACAGGTTGTGGTAGTGATGAAAAATCAGCTACTAATAAAGAAAAAGTTTTAAAACTTGCTCTTTGGGATGCTAATCAAAAACCTGTTATAGAAAATATGATTAGCAATTTTGAAAAAGAAAACCCTGGTGTGAAAGTAGTAGTAGAAATTACACCATTCTCTCAGTATTGGACTAAACTTGAAACTGCTGCTACTGGTGGGCAACTTCAAGATATTTTCTGGATTAACGCTCCAAACTTTACAAAATATGCTAAAGCAAATATGATTCTACCTATCCAAGATTTAGCAGATAATAAAACTATTAATACTGAAGCTTTTCCTGAAGGTATGATTAAAATGTATACCTATGACAATAAACTTA
Organism: uncultured Cetobacterium sp.; assembly: GCF_947038635.1. GTDB lineage: Bacteria > Fusobacteriota > Fusobacteriia > Fusobacteriales > Fusobacteriaceae > Cetobacterium_A. Next base: position 3,894 of record NZ_CAMQXC010000125.1, read on the forward strand.
TGGCCGCACCAAAAGATATTGATACCACTGCTCTTTGGTACAATAAAGAAATTTTTGATTCCTTACAATTACAATATCCTAATGATAACTGGACTTGGGATGATATGATTACAACTGCAAAGGAAATTAAAAATAAAACTGGAAACTATGGTTTAGCACTAGGTTTTTCTGGTCAAGAGGATTACTATGAAATAATATCTCAATTTGGAGGAAGAGTAATATCTCCTGATAAGAAGACTAGTGGTTTTTCAGATCCCAATACGGTAGCTGCAGTAAAAGAGATTAAACAACTTCTTGATGAAAAAGTTATTCCTAGCCTTGGAGAGATTGCTGATACTAGATCTTCTGATCTTTTCCAATCACAAAAAGTAGCTATGACATATTCTGGATCTTGGATGGTTAAACAGTATATGAAAAATGAGATTATAAAAGATAAAGTTGATTTAGCAAAATTACCTTTAAAAACTAAAGATGCTGCTATTATCCATGGACTTGGATATGCAATCTACTCTCAAACTAAACATCCTGAAGAAGCTAAAAAATTAGTTGCATATTTATCTACTAAGGATTCACATGATATTCAAGCTAAAAGTGGTATAGTTATTCCTGCTTACATTGAATCTCAAGAGATTTGGACAGATTCTTATCCAAATTTAAACTTACACGGTTACTCTAACATGTTACCTAATGGAATTGAATACCCTGCATCTTTAAATACTGGTAAATGGGAGGATGTTATGAATGAATACCTTAACAAAGTTTGGATGGGAGAGTTAACACCTGAAAAGGCTTGTGAAATCATAAATGAAAAAATGAACTCTATTTTAAAAGAGGAAGCTTAATTATGAGAAAGGATAAATTTCAAAATAGTATGTGGGCATATCTTATGATTGCCCCTTTAGTTCTTGGAATTGGAATTTTCTATATATTTCCATTTTTTCAAAACTTATATTTTAGTTTAACTAATCTTGGTGCTTTTGGACAGTTTAAATTTATTGGTTTTAAAAATTATGAAAAATTAATATATGATCCTAAAATGTATCAAGCTTTAAAAAATACCTTTGTATATGTTTTATTTTCTGTTCCTTTGGGAATAACTTGCTCTACTTTAGTTGCAACCATGTTAAATAGCAAAATTAAAGGTCTTACTATTTATAGAGTTTTGTATTTCTTACCTGCTGTTACAATGCCTACCGCTATCGCTATGGTTTGGAGATGGATGTATAATAAAGAGTTTGGTATTTTAAATCAATTTTTAAGTAATTTTGGATTTGAGCCTAGAGCTTGGTTATCAGATCCTCAAACAGCTTTATATGCCGTTATAGTTGTTGCTATCTGGTCAAATATTGGCTATAACATGGTTATACTTCTTGCTGGTTTACAAGGTATTCCAAAAATGTATTATGAAGCTGCAAAAATAGATGGAGCTGGCCCAGTTACTTGCTTTTTTAAGATAACTTTACCTTTACTGAGTCCATCTTTATTCTTCGTTACTGTAATGTCTTTTATTAATTCTTTCCAAATATTTGACTTAGTTTTTATGATGGTGAATCGAACTAACCCAGCTTTTGAAAGTAGTATGACTATAGTTTACTTCTTCTATACAAATGCTTTCCAAATGTCTGAAAGAGGTTATGCAGCAGCCATTGCTGTAGTTTTATTTATCATTATTATGGCCTTTACTTGGATTCAACTTAAACTACAAAAAAAGCTAGTTAACTATTAGGAGGAGAATATGGAGGATAAAAAAGGAAAAATTTTTCTACACATTGTTCTTATAACTGGGGTTATATTTACTTTAATCCCTTTTATCTGGATGTTTCTAACCTCTGTTAAAACTTTAGGAGAAAGTATACAGGTTCCACCAGTTATATTTCCTTCTGAATTTAAATGGAGTAACTATAAAGATGTTATGGCGACTATGCCTTTTATGAAATTCTACTATAATACAATTGTTTACACAGTAATTAGAACAATTGGACAAATTATATTCTGTTCTATGGCTGCATACGCATTTGCTAGAATTGAATTTCCATTTAGAAATACAATATTTTTATTACTGCTAGCTGTTTTAATGGTTCCTGGACAGATTTTTTTACTACCACAATATATGATAATTCAAAAGCTAGGATTATTAAATACTTTAAGTGGTCTTATTATCCCTGGTCTATTTAGTTCTTTTGGAACTTTCTTAATGAGACAATTTTTTATGACCCTTCCTAAAGAGTTGGAAGAAGCTGCAATTATAGATGGATGTAATCATTTCCAAATCTATTATAAAATTATGCTACCTCTTGTTAAACCTGGTATTGTAGCTTTAATTATAATCACAGCTCTTGCTAGTTGGAACCAACTTATGTGGCCTCTTATTGTTAATACATCTACTGATAAGATGACGCTCTCTGCTGGTCTTGCTGCTCTATCTGGACAACATGGGAC
>NZ_CAMQXC010000126.1 GCF_947038635.1 uncultured Cetobacterium sp.
GGAATATATAATTCCAAACTATACATTCATATGTATAGAGACTTAGATTTTATGTTAACTAAAATTTTTGGACAAATTATTTATTTTATAATAATTTTTATATTTTTAATTACATGTATGTTTTTAACAATAACTTATTTTATTAATAAAAAGTTAGCTGTAATAGATAAAATAATTGGAGCTATAAAAAACATAGGAAAAGGGGAGCTAAATAACTTCTTAGAGGTTGAAACAAATGATGAGTTTCGAATTATAGCAACCTCTTATAATAAAATGTTATTAGATATAAAAAATCTGATTGAAATTAATAAAAAAGAGTTTGAGAACAGTATTAATTTAGAGATTAAGCAGTTGGAAAGTCAGTTTAATCCTCATTTTTTATTTAATACTTTGGAGATGTTGAAGTATACTATAAAAAAAGATACAAAAATGAGTAATAAAATCATTTTAAATATCTCATCTATTCTTAGATTTAGTATTGATAATAAAAAAACCATTGTTACACTAAATGAAAATATAAAATTTATTGAGAGTTATTTAGAGATACAAAAATATCGATTTGGAGATGATTTTTCCTATATTATAGATATAGAAGAGGATTTAGGCAGAGAAAAAATTCCAAAACTTATATTTCAACCAATAGTTGAAAATTCAATAAAGTATGGGTTTTCTTCAAAAGAGAAATTACATATAGATATAAGAGGTAAATTACAAAATAATAGTTTAGTTATCTATTTTTTAGATAATGGAGATGGGCTATCTAAAGAGGAACTAATTGAAATAAGAAAAAATTTGAAAAAAGATAACATAACTAACCATATAGGTTTATATAATGTAAATAGAAGAATAAAGTTATATTATGGAGAAAAATATGGAATAAAAATTTTAAGTAAAAAAGGTCGAGGAACTCTTGTAAAAATAGTTTTGCCTAAAGATATGGAGTAAAAATGATAAAAGTTTTAGTTGTAGAGGATGAAAAGATAATAAGAGAGGGCTTGATAGAGAGTATTTCTTGGGAGTTACTAAATTGTGAAGTAGTTGGCCAAGGAAGAAATGGTCAAGAGGGATTGGAGCTAATAAAAACTTTAAATCCAGATCTTGTGATAACAGATATAAAAATGCCAATATTGGATGGCTTGGAAATGATAGAACAAGCTATGCAAAATGGATTTGAGTTTAAGACGATAATTTTAAGCAGCTATAGCGAATTTGAATATGCAAAACGAGGGATTCAGCTTGGAGTTTTAGATTATATATTAAAACCTTTAGATGAAGAGATTCTTTTAGAAACAATTGAAAAATTTAGATGTAACTTTTTTAAAAGTGAAACAGATTCTATAAATAGATATTTAAGTGAAGAGTATAATATTTTTATTAGAAAAACAGTTCAGATAATTTTAGATAGATATATGACAAAGTTAAGTATAAAAGAGGTTGCTCTAGAGCTTGATGTAAGTACAAGTTATTTGAGCAGAAAAATTAAGGAAGAAACAGGTGAAACATTTTTAGATATTTTAAATAAATATAGAGTTTCGAAAAGTATTTTACTTTTAAAAGAAGAGAGATATAAGCTTTACGAAATCTCTGAGATAGTAGGCTTTTCTGACTACAAACATTTTTGTACTGTTTTTAAAAAATATTTTAATATACCCCCAGGGGATTTTTTAAGGAGGAGAGATGAATAAAAAGATTAAGGTTTTATCAGCAGTATTAGGTTTTATTATGTTGACAGGGTGTAGTTCAACAAGTAAATATCCAAGTTCAAATGACCAAGAGAAAATAGCTCAGTTAACACAAACAGGAATTCATTACTATTGGCATGGTGGAAACTTAAGTAAAGCTGAAAAGGAGTTCTTTAAAGGAATTACATTAAAGGGGAAATATGATGTAGTTGAGAACTCGTTTGCAGAAGCTAGTGCTCTTAGTCCTTATAGAACAGATTTAAGATTTGGTATTGCATCAACTCAAATAATTCAGAAGAAAACTCCTGAAGCTCTTCAAACATATAAAGATATTTTAGTTATGTATCCAGATAACTTTGAAGCGGGAATTCTTCTTGCAGGATATTCTAAGCAGATGGGAGATATGAAAACATTTAATGAAACAGTAGAGGTTCTAAAAAAGAATTACCCTGAAAAAACACAGGCATACTTAGAGAAATTTGCTATGGCTGATAACTTTTCAAATGCAAAGTTAAATACAGAAGCTTTTAAAGTTAATGGAAATCACGCAATTGTAATTTTAGGATACGCTTTAGGTGAGGGTGGAGTAATGAAGCCTACTTTAGTTGAAAGATTAAAAAAGGGATATGAACTACATAAGAAAAATCCAAAATCACCAATTATAGTGTCAGGAGGAGTTCAAAAAGGTGGAGTAACAGAAGCCTTTTTAATGAGAAACTGGTTAGTTTCAAAAGGAGTTCCATCTAAATTAATATACATGGATGACTTAGCTAAAGATACTGTTGGAAATGCAATCTATTCAACTGAAATTTTAGCAACTTTAAAACCTGAAAAGGTAACTCTTATAAGTAGTGCAAGTCACATAAGAAGAGGATTAAGTGTATTCCAAGAAGCTGCTAATTTAAAAGGATTAAATGTTGAATATTCAAATTTAGTTTATCTAGACTATCCATCTTTAGAGGAAGCACAAAAAGTTTCTGAAGCAGAGAAGTTAGTTATCTATAGAGATTTAATTAGAACATCTGGAATTTGGGCATACCCTGGAATTCAGCAATAAGTAGATGAAATGAGGGAGAATTTTTCCCTCATTTTATTATATATATAAATACAAAAAAGTAAAAGAGCCTCTGGGGGGGGAGAGGCTCTAATGGGGGGGATTAAAATTATTTCATCTTTAACACTTTTTATAATATTTAGACCACGAGTTTTCTAAAAAAGTTTTAAAGTTTATAAAAAATTTTTAGAAACTTAATAATGTTACCTTTTTATTTGTAGAATCAAGTTCAACTTGTCCTCCAATTGGTAGAGTTATCATAGGATGAGTATGACAACAATCAAATTCAGCTAAGAAAGGTATCTTTGTATCTCCAAGAACTTCTAATAGAATCTCATATGGTTTTTTCCCACTATTTTGATCATTGAAAAGCTCATGCTTTCCTAAAATAATTCCACTTACTTTATCAAAAATACCATTTACTTTTAAAAAAGAAAAACTTCTTTCAATATCAGCAGCAGATTTTAAAGAATCCTCTATAAAAAGAATATCTCCTTTTTTTATTTCAGGCATATATTCACTTCCCCAAATTCCATACATTGTATTTAAGTTTCCACCAATTAAACGTCCTGAAACTTTTCCTGAAATAACAGTAACTAAACTATTTTCATAAGTGTTTTTAGGAGTATTTTGATCCTCCCAATTTATAAATTGGTCAGTATATCTCTCTGGAGTTTTGAATGTGTAAGGTAACTTTAAATCTTCAATTAGGATATCTGAGAAATATGAAAAAGTTTCTTCAACTAAAGGTGGAAACTCTCCAAAACTTGCTACAAGGGCAGGCCCATAGAAAGTTGTAATCCCTGTTTTAGCATAAATAGCTAATAAAATAGCAGTTACATCAGAATAACCTATAAATATTTTTGGATTTTTTTTAATCTCTTCAAAATTTAAATAAGGTAAGATTGAGTTAGAGTTATTTCCTCCAATAGTTGACATAATGCACTTAACCTCTTTATTTTCAATAAGGGCATTTAATTCATTAGCTCTTTCAGCGATGCTTCCAGATCTGTAGCCCTGAGTTTTTCCTGAAAGGTTTCCAGAAATTAGTTTAAACCCTTTACTTTCTAAAAAATTTTGAGCTCTTTTATATCTTGTGGGAGCAAAAAAAGTAGCTGGTGCAGATGGAGAATAATAACCAATTGTATCTCCTTTTTTTAATTTAAACATGTAAAACCTCCTGTGTTATGTTTTATTTTAAAGTTTTGGGTAAAATTATTTTAAATTTAACTCCATTCTCTTTATTTTCAACTTTATAACTACCATTGTGCCTTTTGACAATATCAGCAACAATAGCTAGACCAAATCCCCAATTATCAACTTTGGGATTTTTTTCAATAAAAAAGAATGGCTCCCAAATTTTTGTTATTTTATCTAAAGGAATGTTTTCGCCATTGTTATATATAGAAAATGTGATTGTATCATCATCAGAATAGATCTCTATATCAATGACATCTTTAGTAAATTTTAAACTATTTGAGATTAGATTATCAATAACAACTTTAATTAAATTGTAATCACCAACAATCTCTGTGGGTTTTGATAAAAATTTAATATCTATATTTTTATCTGAAAAATCTAATTGAAATTTCTCTAAAATAGTTTTTACTAATTCATCTAAGGAAAATGTTGAAAACTCTAAGTTTTTAAAGTTGTCAGCTAAAAATTGAAACTTTTTAGCAAGTTGCGACATTCCTTTACACTCAGTGATTATAAAATCACAATATTTTTGATCCTCCTCTTGTAAAATATCTTTAATATAGTAGGTGTATCCACTAATTACAGTTATTGGTGTTTTTAATTCGTGAGCTAAACTATTGTAGAAGTATTTTTGAGACTCATATTTGTTATTTAAAAGTTCAAAATACTCTTTTAACTTATCAGAAACATTGACTAACTTTTTAGAGATATTTCCAAACTCATCATTAGAATCTATAAGTTCAAGTTTTGAAAAATCTTTCTTTGAAATTTTATCTAAAGATAACTCTATATTAGATATATATTTTGTGATTTTTCTAAAGTAATAGGTATAGACACTCCAAATGAAAATAGAGATTATAAAAAATATGTACAACGAAAAGCTTTTCATTAATTTTAAATTTTCTTCAATAGATGAAAGTGGCAAGCAAAGAACAACAAAATGGTCTTGCTTTTTAAAAACTCTTATAAAAAAAGAACTTTTGAGATTTTTTTGCTCAAAATTTCTTGTGATAGTTCCAGTTTCATTTAAGATTTTTAAAGCATCACTTCCAAACCAAAAATTATATTTCCAACTATCTTTTTTAAAAAGAGATAGCTTTAGTTGATTATTAAATTCAAAATTATCTTTTAAAATTGGAATCTCACCAATTAAGATTTCAGAGTTTGAATCAAAATTATTTTTGTTTTTAACAGAGTTTTCAATTTTATTGAGTTCTAAATTTTTTTGGTAGAAATAATATCTCTTTCCAAAGTTTTCTAACAAAATAAAAAAAAGAATAAAGCTAATTAATAAAGTTAAGTTTATGATAATAAAAGATTTTCTTTTTAACTTCATTTTTCGTTCACCAAAGAGTATCCAATCCCTCTTTTATTTTTTAAAGTTTCAAGCTGAAGCTTTTTTCTTAAATTTGTTATATGGGTATCAACTGTTCTAAAATCTCCATCAAAATCAAACCCCCAGATATATTCAATTAGCTGCTCTCTTGAAAAATATCTGTCTTTATTTTCAGAAAGATATAAAAGAAGTTCGTACTCCTTTGGAGATAAGTTAATTGAAGAGTTATCCTTAAAAACCTGTTTTTTAGATAAATCAATATATGAATTTTCATCAACTTTTATCTGTTGATTTTCTTTTCTATTTAAAAGAGACTTTATCCTTAAAAGTAAAATTTTTGGATTAAAAGGTTTTCGAATATAATCATCAGCACCACTACTAAATCCTTTGATTTCATCTAAGTCGTTACTCTTAGCAGTAAGCATAACAATAGGAACACTAGGGTTAATAATTTTTAACTCCTTACACAAATCGATTCCAGAGATTATAGGTAACATCCAATCTAAAATAACTAAATCTGGTTTTATTGAATAGAATTTTTCAAGAGCATCATAACCTTCATAAAAGATAGAGGTCTCCCATTTTTCAGAAATAAAAAAGTTTTTAAGCATCTCAGCTATGGCTTTATTATCTTCAACTATTAAAATTTTCATATATATTCACCTATTTTTAAAATAATATTAGTTATCTTAACATAGTCATAACAATTCTCCTATATAATTTTTTTATTAATAATCTAGGAGGAGAACTACATTGAAAAAAACTGTATTTATCTGTGTATTTATTTTGAGTAGTGTTTTAACGTTTGCTTTAGAAAGTTTTAAGGTTAATAACGGTGAGTATTTAGTTGATTTAAATACTCTTTTAATAGAATGGAAAGCTTTAGATGAAGAGATAATCACTCTTTCCAGTGCTCAAGAGTATTCTAAAGTTAATATTCTTT
>NZ_CAMQXC010000127.1 GCF_947038635.1 uncultured Cetobacterium sp.
GGATTTATAAAACCATCAATTGTTGAAATTTTTAATCTATCTTTATTATCTAGTACCTCATAATAAACTTTTCTAACATTTTCAAAAGAAAGGTCTATCTCTGGGTATAAATTTTTTAAGTTTTCATATAGAGATGACTCTTTATCTCTATACATCTCCTCTAGAAATAGAATGACTCTCTCTTGAATTTCAGAAGTAGCTTTTTTAGTAAATGTCATAACTAAGACATTTTTATAATTTTCACCCTTTAAAAGAGTAGCTAAATACTCTAAAGATAGTCTATATGTTTTTCCTGTTCCAGCACTAGCTTTTAAAACTATCCCCTTCATCTAAAACTCCCTCCTACAGATATTTCCATACTCACAATATAAACATCCACTTTTCTTCTCACTTAAAAAGTAGTTCTCACCTTTAAAAAATTCTATCAATCTTTCTTTTAAAAGCTCTCTTGTTAGTTTAGGTTTTTCTTGATTCTCTATACTTCCTTCAAAAGCATTATATATAGATTTTTGAGCAGCATTTTCATCACCATATAACATAATTGTATAAAAATCTAACTGGTTATCAATTTTACTTCCTGTTTTAAAATCTATTATATGATTATTTGTTGTTGTTTCAATTACAAGGTCAACTCTACCACTTAAAGTAACTTCTACATCACCTTTTAAAAACGGCTCTTTTCTACTGTTTTTCTCACTCTCTATACGTTTAACTTTTTTCTCTATATATAGATTTTCTATCTCTTTATAAAATTTTACTATATTTTTTGTAAAACGTGGAATTAATATCTGAGTAAAATAGTTATCTAGGTATACAGGAACTCTTTTTCTATTGGCATAAAAACTTTTATATAGTAACTCCTCTACCTCTTCATTTGTCACTGAGTAATCTGAAATATTCAGAATTTTTTTCCACATCTTATCTGTTAACTTTTCAAAAACTTCATGGACATAAGTTCCTAAAAATTTAAGTGATAGACCTAAAGAATCCTCTTTTTCAAAAGAACTAAGTCCACAAACTTTATCTAAATAGAATCTATACTCACATCTAGTTAAAGTATCATAGTCATATGGACCTATACTTAGCTCTCTATTTTTAAAGTCATCTCTATTTTTCATCAAATCTTTTTGAATGAACTCTCCAATTTTTTCAGATTTAAATGTTATCAGTCTTTCTAGTATATCCTCACTATAAACAGTTTTTTCAAGTCTACTTATACCATATCTATTTAAAACTTCAGAAAGAATTGGAGATACTCCCTCTCCACTGTTTTCATTTTTTATATAGATAACTGTGTTATATCTATTTTTTAAAAGTCCTTGATAAAATCTATACTTCTCCTCTTTTCTTTCCTTTTCATAGTAAGTAAACCCATTCTCTTTTTTCTGTTTCTCTGTTAAGTAAAGAGAATCTCTTTTTACTCTAGGCAGATACCTTGTACTTATATTTATAAAAATTGACTCTCTTGATGGAGTAACCTTACAGTTTTCCATTGGTTTTATCAGATATTTTCCTTCACTATCATCATTTCTTATAATTTCAACATCATTAAAGTATTGCAGTAAAAATTTTAAAATATCTCCGCCATTTCTAAAGCAACTTTTAATCTCTCTTTCTTCAAGCATTATCTCAGTTGTTTTAGCATATCCCATATACTCTTGAAGTTTATCATAAAAATCTACATATATTTTTTCTCTAAACATATCTAATGATAAAAGTTCATTAAAGTATGTAATAAACTTATCTATGCTTTCAATTTTTGATACCTTTACAATATCTTCATATATTTCAGAAATTTTTTCGTTACTCTCTGTTCCTATATACTTATAATCCCAATCAATTTGACCATAGATATATTCCATATCCTCTTTTGTTATTCCATAGTACTCTTGCATCTCTAAGTTTTTAATTCCCTCTAAAAACTTTTTAATAGGAATAAGGTTATCCATTCTAGGTTCCATTGCTCCTATAAGTTCACTTTGAGCATTTAAAAATTTAAAAAACTTAGTGTCATTTAAAGTGTAGAAACTTCCTCTCATAAAGTTATTTGGAAAAACCTTAGAATACTCATTTGTATCAGCTTCTGGAGAGAATATATTAGTCATATGATTTTTCATTTTCATTATATCTAATAGATTTCCTATAAGTTCTAACTCATCTTGAACCTCTAACATTGATATCTCTACTTTTTGTGTTCTAGGTAGATACACCTCTTTTAACTCAAGATTTTCCTCATCAAAAACTCCAGGTTCTCCTTGAACTCTAATTACGACATCTATAAACTCCTCTAACTTAGATATCACATATTTATCTAAAGGTGTAAAGTTTACTATATCTACAAATACTATTTTTTTATATTTTTTAAAGATTGTTAAATCAAGATATTTTATATCCTCAACCCAATCTTTTGGTATATAATTTCTTTCAGTCAAATATACCTCATACTTCTCTTTAAATCTATGGAATATTTCAAAATATTTTTTTTGCCACTCCTCTAGTTCTATATCCTTTGTACATAAACTTCTATTTAACTCAGTATAGTATTTAAAAAACTTATCTGAAAACTCAATAGATTCAAAGTAGTTGTTTATATTTATCTCTGCAAACTCTTTTTTCATATAGTTATATAAACTTACAAATCTTTTTGCTTCACTTAAAATTATTTTATCAGTACTAAACGCTACCCCTTTAAACTCATCTATTGTTAAATAAAGTGGATCTGGTTCAAAGATATTTCTTTTACTCTCTTTTCTCTGACTATTCTTTAAAGGATAATCAGAAAACACATATACAACAGAGGGATCTTTTTTCAATCCCTGAATTAAAGATCCCCCATAGCTTATATACTCAAACTTCATTGTTCCCTCCTATTTTTTAATAGGTGTTGCACACTCTACAGCTGCACCCTTTAGTATCTCAACTCCATGAACTAAAGCATCTATTACAAAGTTTAAATTCTCTGTTGCTCCCTTTGGACTTCCTGGAAGATTTAAAATTATACTTCCTTTTCTTATTCCACATCTTGCTCTACTTAACATAGCTTTTGGTGTTATTTCAAAAGATTTAGCTCTCATATATTCAGCTACTCCTGGAGCTTCTCTCTCAATTACTGCAAGTGTTGCCTCAGGTGTAACATCTCTTTTTGAAAACCCTGTTCCTCCATTTGTTACAATTAAATCAGCTATATCTTCATCAGCTAGTTTCTTTAACTCTTCACAAATCTCTTCGTAAGTATCTGGAAGCATATTATAATAAACAGTTTCATAACTTAGATGCTTTTCAAAAATCTCTTTTAACTTTTGTCCTGTTACGTCGATTCTCTCTCCTCTTGAACCCTTATCACTTAGTGTTACTATAGCTACTCTTATCATAAAATCCTCCTTATAGTATCGGTGCTAACAATTTAGAAATCGATTCTAGCACCCTATCTTTTTTTCCTCTATTTTTGTAATCTTCTAATGTTACTTTTTTAGAATCTAAAATATCTTTATCTATTCTTTTTTCTAATTCAGTAATGTTGTTTCCTAAAATCAAAAGACTTATTTCAAAGTTTTGGTACATACTTCTGTAATCAAAATTTGCAGTTCCTAAAAATGCAATCTCTCCATCTATAATAACTAACTTACTATGAATAAATCCATATTTATATTTGTATATTTCAGCTCCTAACTCAATTAGTTCTCCATAAAAGTATTGGTTAGCCCAGTAAACAAAAGCATGATCTCCAACACTTGGGATCACTATTTTAACTTTTACTCCTGAAACTAAAGCAGCTTTTAAAGCATCTAAAATAGGTTCATCTGGAATAAAATATGGTGTCTCTATGTGAATGCTCTTTTCAGCTTTTACTATTAAACTTAAAAACGTGTCTTTTATAGTATGAAACTCATAATTTGGACCTGAACTTACAACTTGAATTGGAGTTAAACTATGATCATCTTTATCAATATTGATTGTTTGAAATATATCTGTAGTATCTTTTTTTAAGAATTTCCAACTTCTTTCAAACTCATGCAAATAGTCTATTATAGCTTCACCCTTTAAAGAGAATCCTATATCTTGCCAGTTTCCTAAACGACCTTTACCAATATAATCTTTTCCAATATTTAATCCACCTGAAAAGCATATCTTATTATCTATTAAAGCTATTTTTCTATGATCTCTATAGTTAGCTCTTAAATTTCCAACTTTTACAAATGGAAAGTACGATGGAAAAAATACTTCAAACATTATTCCAGCTCTTTTTAATTCATCAACTCTTTTTCTAGAAACTCCTCTTGTTCCAGCACCATCAACTATTATTTTTATCTCTACTCCCTCTTTAACCTTTTCTAAAAGTAGATCATAGATAGGTGAACCAACTTCATCATCATCAAATATATAATACTCCATATATATAGATTTTTTTGCATTTTTTATAGATAGTGTTAGATTTTCAAAGTAATTCTTAGCTTCTGGATAAAATGTGAAACTATTGTTGTGAGTCATTTTTCCTAAAAGAACTCCATCTAAATATCTACTTAATCCTATCCATTTTTTAATACTAACTATTGATTTTTTATTTAAATTTTTTAAATAATCATGGTTATTTTTTAAATAATATTTTGCTAAAGCTCTACGTTTTTTAAAGCTAATACCAAAAAATAGATACATTATAAATCCAAAATAGGATGTTAACAACAATATTGTTATCCAAAATAGTGTAAATACTGGTCTTCTTCTTTCAAAGAATATAACGATACACGCAAATATAATATTAACAAATACTAAGTAGTCCTTTAATGCTATGAATATCTCTTTCATCTAGTCACCTCTAACTTTTTTAGAAAAAAGGAAGAGTCGAAACTCTCCCTTTTATTTGAATTTTAAATCCAACTCTCTGAAATTATCTTCTAAACCTTTTCCATTAGAAAACTCTTTTTTTATTTTTTTTATAAACATTCCCATCTCATCAGCACTTCCAACTATTCTATTAAAAATACCTAAGTATTCAGTTATAATTGGATTATCAACATCGTATGGATATCTCATTAAGTGGTCTATCTCACTCCAAGCCTCTTCAAAAACTGTTCTTACTTGAATCTCTACAAGTACTTCATCATGCTTTGTAACAGGAACACCAATTAGGTAATGAATAGATCTATAACCATGGTCTCTCACTATTATCTCACAATCTAAGTCTTGAATAGTATTTTTTAAATCTTGGATGTTATAATCCCCTCGTCTAATATTTATCTGAGGAGTTTCTTTTGTATCCCATAATTTTGTTATCTCACAATGTATTCCACGCCAATCATCTTTAAATAGGTGTAGTACACGTATTCCTATGAGGTCAGTTATAATCTCTTTGTAGTTTTCTACATTTATCCCGCGATCTGCATACTTGCGACCTTTTCTTATTATTTTTTCAACAAGATGTGTTGCTCTTTTAACTCTTCTTCTAACTGAGTGAACTCCTTCACTGTCAATTAGTTTAGATACTATATGTTCAGCTTCTTTTTCTAAATAAGGAACTAATTTTATATAGTCAGCATAGATTTTCATAAGCTCATCCCAATTAAGACCAGTGGAATTAAAATATTCCTCTGTTATACAGAAAGCTTTAAAAAACTCTTCTCTGTCTATTGTATTATCTAATATCAAATTAAACACCTCTTTATTATTTTCTAGGTATCTTCTCTAATGAAATTTCACAAGTTTTTCTGTAAGCTATTGTTTCAGCAGTTTTTATCTCTCTCTTTTCTACTGGAGCTACTGTAACTATTCTCTCTCTAATATTAAAGTCATTTCCTTTAATAATGTGAATTCTTTCAACAGATATTCTATCTCCTTCAATTAACTGAACTTTATCTAAGTCACATCTAAAGTTTACCCAACTTTGAAGTGTTGGTGTTTTATCAATAAGATTTAATAAAGCTAAAGAATACAGTGAGTTTTCCTCTTGTAATAACTTCTCTTTCTTTATCTCTTCTAATCCTAAAATCTCTTTTTCTAATAAATCTAACTTCATAACTTCTATTCTATTTTCAAAAGATACTTTACCAGTTACTAACTTTCCATTTATTTCAATAAGCTGTCCCATAAAAATCTCTTTTAAAAGTTTTATGTTAGGCATAAATCTTTTTATATTACTGTATTGATA
>NZ_CAMQXC010000128.1 GCF_947038635.1 uncultured Cetobacterium sp.
GAATAAAAGGTGCTGCTATAGCCACTGGACTTGGACAGATTTTAACTGTTTTAATTATACTGTTACACTTTTTATTTAAAAAAGGTCACCTGTCTTTTGGTAAAACTAACCTTCACAAAGAAAATATCTTAAGGTTTATTACCCTTGGTTTTCCATCTTTTTTTATGGAAATAACTTTTTCAATAATGGTATTTTGTATGAATATAGCTATTTCAAAGGTGGGAAGCGAAAGCCAATTAGCTTCATTTGGAATAATAAACTACTTAACTACAATAGTTTATATGCTTCTACTTGGTTTATCTTTTGGAATTCAACCGCTATTTAGTTTCAATTATGGAGCTAAAAACTATGAAAATGTTTTTAAATTTTATAAATTTACAGTTATATCATCAATAATTATTAACTTTGTTTATTTTACAATATCATATTTCTTCGGTTATGATATTATTGGTTTATTTACCAAAGATGGAAGTATTTTAAATGAGACTTATATTGGTCTTACTTTATTTAATCTTTCGTTTTTTGTAATAGGAATAAACGTTATCCAATCGGGATATTATCAAGCTATAAACAATCCTAAAAATTCAAATATTATATCTTTTTTAAGATCAATTATATTTTTTCCAATAACAATCTTTATAGGAAGTCATTTTTGGGGATTAACTGGAGTTTGGTTAAGTCCTTTATTTTCTGAAATTTTCTGCTTTATAACTTGGAATGTTTTATTTAATAAAAACTTTGGAGCTGTATTATCAAATTACTTTATAAAATCTACTCCTAAGAACGAGTAAAATTTTAAGAGAGCCTTTATGGCTCTCTATTTTATTTTCTTATAATATTAAAAACTTTAAAGTTGAACTTTTAAACTAAGTCCTAATATTTTTTCACTTCTTGTAGAACCTATATCTGAATTAAATAGGTTAGTAGATTTACTCTTATAATCAATCACGCCCACACCAAATCCTAATAAAATATTCTCTTTTATAGAATACTCTCCTCCAACTCCTACTTGATGAGAACTCAATTCTGTAAATGTATAGACATCATCATTATTATGGCCTCTATCTGAATACATATACCCTAGACTTATATTTAATTTTGGTGTAACTTGTCTTTTTAATGAAATTGCATATTCATAGGAATTACTATAATCATTTTCCTCTAAAATGATGTTGTATCCTAAATTCAATTGATCTCTTTCTGTTATTTTATATGAAGTTCCTAATGAAATTAATCCTGCTAATTCTCCACCGTAATCTTGCTTTGTTTTATGAAGATATTTTCCACTAAAATTTAACTTTTCAGTTGGTTGATAGAAAATTCCTGTTTCAAATGTAATTGATTTTGACTCTTCAGTATTTTTTATATGTTGATTTCCTATATCACCTTTAAACTCTACTTTAGAATAATTTCCTTTACCTCCTATAGAGATACTTAACTTTTCATTAACTAAGTAACTTGTTCCAAAATTTATTCCTCCATGTGCTATAGTAGCTTTTGTATTTTCTAAAAAAGGAATATTATTATCAATTTTTAATTTACCACCTTGTCCACTCATTCCAAATCCTAAATAATAACTTTGTCTATTATTTTTTATAACATAAGAAAAACTTGGAATAATTTGTGAACTAGTCGTTCTCAGATATATGTTATCTAATCTCATTTTGTAATCTATATCTACACCATAAGCCCCTAAATATAAATACTCTCCATTATCTAAAAAACTTATAGCTGCTGGATTATAAAAAACACTTTCTGCAGAAATCGATGTTTGCATAGCTGGATTTCCTATAGATCCTACGCTTACATTTGTTAGAAGTTCAACTCCACCTACAGCATAAATATTCTTACTCAACAAAACACCACATAAAATTATTATATTTTTTATATTTTTCACAATAAGCACCTATTTTACATTTGGTTCAACTATATTAAACCAAAACTCAAAATTATCTAATGTATTCATAAATCCATTTATAGTCTTTGGATTCGTTATTTTTATATCTCCATTCTTTACTTCAGCTTCAAATGTACTTTCTCCCATTAAAATTTTATTTAATGTTTCTCTTTTTAAATCAATTTCACCATTAGCATTCTTTTGAAGAGCATCATAAGAATTAAGAACACTATTTTTTAAAACTAAAGAGTAGTTCTCATTTACATCACTAAATTTAATATTTATTTTTAAATCTAAACCTTTTGCTTTCTCTGGATTTATTCTAACTGCTAAATAATCAAAGAAATTTAACATTGGAAGGCTACTTATCATATCTTTAGATAATGGATTTGGTGTTGGCAGTTTAACTACCCCATTTCTAAGCTCTTGAGCTCCTGTTAAAAAATATGCTCTCCATGGCCCAGATTCTGATTGATATCCTAACTGTTCCATTGCATCAGCTGATAACTCTCTAGCTTCTTTATTGCTTGGATTTGCAAAAATAACATGGTTTAAAACTTCTACAGTCCATCTGTAATCTCCTTTATTAAAAGAATCTTTAGCTTTTTTTATAATTTCTTCCTCCCCTCCCATAAAGGCTACATAATTTTTTCCAGCTTCTATTGGTGGAAGTTTATAAAGATTAGCTGGATTTCCATCCCACCAAGCACCAAAATACATATCATAAATAGCTTTTGCATTGTGGTTTACTGTTCCGTAGTAATCTCTATTATAAAACTCTGTTCTTAATGTCTCTGGTAATTTAATCTCCTCTGCTATTTGAACTGGATTTTTACCTTGATTTGCAAGTCTTAAAGTTTGATCATGAATATATTTATACAAATCTCTATGTTTTTCAAGCATTTGATTTATACTATCATTCCCCCATTTTGGCCAAAAATGTGGTGCGAAAAATATTTCTGATTTATCTCCATATAGTTGGATAGCTTGATCTATTGCCTTTGACCATTT
Source organism: uncultured Cetobacterium sp. (assembly GCF_947038635.1). Lineage (GTDB taxonomy): Bacteria > Fusobacteriota > Fusobacteriia > Fusobacteriales > Fusobacteriaceae > Cetobacterium_A. Next base: position 2,909 of record NZ_CAMQXC010000128.1, read on the forward strand.
TAATGCATCTCTTGTTTTTGCCCCTCTTAAAGTTGAAATATTATGCATAGTTCTATTTATAACCTCAGCTCCACAAAATGCTTTGTATTTTGGGATATAGAACATAAACTCTGAAGGTGCCTCAGTTCCATTAGCCATTAAGAAATCAAACTCAACTCCATCTATTTTTAATTTTTCTCCTGTTTTTGTTACTTCTTTATTTGGCTCTAATAAAGTGTTCGTTCCAACTGATACTCCTTTTCCTAAACCAGCATCAACAGTTCCCTTCTCATCATTAGGCAATATACTTCCGTACATATAAGAAGCTCTTCTTCCCATTGTGTTTCCTACAATTAAATTTTCAGATACCGATTCATCATAAAAATTTTCTGGAGCAACAAACATAACTTTTCCACTTTTAATGTCCTCTTCACTAACTACTCCTTTTATTCCACCAAAGTGGTCAAGATGAGAGTGAGTCGCTATAACACCAGTTATTGGTAAATCTTCAACATTTTTTTTAAGTAAATCATAAGCTGCTTTAGAGATTTCAACTGATGTACACATATCCACTACAATCCACCCTTTATCTCCTCTTATAAATGTAATATTTCCTAAATCGAATCCCCTAACTTGGTAAATACCATCTGTCACTTTAAATAATCCATTTATTTTATTTAGCTGAGCATTTCTCCAAAGGGACGGATTAACAGTATCTGGAGATTTTTTTTTCTCTTCTAATCCTAAAAAATCAAATTTTTCAAAATCCCATACAACACTCCCTTTATCATCTAAAATTTTATTTTCAGGCCAAGTTGCAATAAATCCTTTGTTCGCTTCAATAAAATCTTGCTGATTTGAAAAATCCAATTGTTTTTTTACCTCTTCATTTTTTTCAATTGTAAATTTTGTTGCTTCTTTTCTCTTTGAATAATCTAATTTTGTATTTGCCATACTCATTGTATATAACCCTATAAATAAGCAAATTAAAAGCTTTTTTTCTTTCATATGTCTCTAATCTCCTTTTGTAATTTTATTCTTCGTAATTATAACTAAAAAAAAATTAGAAAAAAACTTTGAAAGCTTCACATGTGAAGTTTTCACCGGTTGCATTCTATGGTATAATTAGAAAATATAATAAATATTGAGGAGCTATATAAAAATAATGAAAAAAAGAAGAATGATAGCCTTAATCTCATCAATAATAAAAGAAATTGATTATGCATCTACAATTACTTTAAATAGTTTAAATCTAACGAAAATGGAAAGTGTGTATTTAATAACTATTTATAATTTTCCAGGCATATCTCAATATGATATTGCTAAAATGAATAACTGTGATAAAAGTTTAGTTGTAAAGCACGTCAGCAATTTAGAAATTAAAGGATTCATAACAAAAAAAGATATTAGCCTTAGAAAAAAAGGAGTTTTTTTAACGCCATGCGGAGAAAAAGCGGTAGATTTTATTAATCTTTCTGTTGAAAATTTTGAGGATGAAGTTTTTTCAGAAATAGGAGCAGAAAAAGTAGAAGTTTTTCTCAATGTTTTAGAAAAATTAAAAAGTAAACTTGAAGTCCACAATAAGAGAAATCATTTTTCTTATAATTTCAACAAAGAAAAATAATAAAGCTACAAATCATAAATTGATTGGATTTTTTTTTGAATTGTGTTACCATCAATCTATAAGATTGAAAATAAGGAGAGATAATATGGCAAAAGGTTATGATCAACATATGGAAAGAAAAAATAAAGTTACTAGTTTTGGAAGAGAACTAACAAGAAGAGCTAAATCAAAGTGTGAGCTTTGTGAAGCAACTGGTGTAAGTTTAAGTGTCTTTGAAGTTCCACCTGTAAAGGAAGAACCAGAAATAGAAAGATGTATTTTTATCTGTGACGAATGTAGAGCTAAATTAGATAGAATAAAAAAAGCAAAAGAAAATGATTTTAGATTTCTAACTAACTCTATTTGGAGTGAAGTTGATATGGTAAGAGCTCTATCTATTAGATTGCTACAAGAGATGGCAACAAAATATTCATGGGCAGAGTTAGTTTCAGAAGACCTTTATATTGATGAAGCAACTGAAGAACTTATTAAAACTATCGAGTTCGAATAAATGCCTTTTAAATATTAAAAGAGGATTTCATTAGCAATCCTCTTTTTTATAATTTTTATTAACTTTAAAAAGTTTTTTTATCATTGATAATTTCTTGTAGCTTATCTATAAATCTACATAGATGAAACCCATCACACACTGCATGATGAACTTGAATAGCTAAAGGTATTAAATACTTATTATCCTCTAAATAAAATTTTCCAAAAGTAAATATTGGAAGATAATAATCATATCCATTTTTTAAATTCAAATTAAATCCATCAAATGTATTCCAAGGAATCATGGAAACTGGAAAACTATTTTCAGGAAGATTTTCTTTTCCAATCATCTTTGGGCTATCTCCATATTTAAATGTATCACTAGTATATGATTCATAAAATTCAGCATAAGAATCTATAGAATCACTCCAAAGATTAGTAAATAACTCACTTCCTTTTTTTAAATAAGTATAACAAGGATACAAAGTTTCATAAATTCCTAAAACTCCATTAAAATTTTTATTTATTTTAAACTCTTCAAACTGATTAACAGTTTTAGTTAAAGCAAAAATTAAAGCTGGATAAATTTTTAAATCTAATTCCTTTATATTCGTTATATCTATTTTCGTCGTTAAACTCACTGTACAAGGAATATTTTTTGAAAAATGTTCATAGTACTCTTTTCTTTTCCAATTTTCAATATCAATCTCTTTAAAATACATGTAGACTCTCCCTCAAACTATTAATTCTTTATAATATTATACAATACCTTTTCAAAATTACTAGAATTTATAGTTAAATCTTAAGCTATAATTTACTTCATCCTCATGTCTGTTTTCATTATTTTCAAACTCCACTTGTACTGTAACTCCCATATGGTTTACCTTTTCTAAAGCTAATCCTAAACTTGCTTTAATAACTCCTTTTTCTTTTGCTGGACATGGTAAATCATAATAATTCATATTGCTATCTCTTAATTTTGCTTCGTTTGCTGAATACACATCTCCAAATTCATATGAATATTCTATTG
>NZ_CAMQXC010000129.1 GCF_947038635.1 uncultured Cetobacterium sp.
AAAGAATAATATTTTATATACAAATATAAAAAGTTTTTCTATAATATCTATAATCATTTTTAGTTAAGGAGGTTTTTTATAATGAAAAATACAAAACTTATTTGTTCTGTTCTTTTAGCTGGATCTCTTTTCGGTGCTTGTACAGCTACTGGATATAACAGTAAAACTACTGGTACTGCTGGTGGGGCCGCAGTAGGTGCTTTAATCGGACAAGCAATTGGACAAGACACAAAAGGAACACTTATCGGAGCTGGAATTGGAGCTCTTGCTGGTTTAGGTTGGGGAGCATACAAAGATCAACAAACGAAAGAATTACAAGCTAGACTACAAAATACTCAGGTTAAAGTTACAGACGAAGGAAATTACATAAATCTTAATCTTCCTGGTGGAGTTACGTTCCCTACAAACGGATACGTTATAGGAAATGGATTCTATGGACCTTTAAATGATATTGCTGCTGTTTTAAATCAATATCCTGAAACAAGAATAGTTATTTCAGGTAACACTGATAATACAGGTGCTTATTCTTACAACATGGATTTATCTGTTAAGAGAGCAAGAAGTGTTGCTGATTACTTAGTACGTAGAGGAGTAAATCCTAATAGAATTACCATTAATGGATTCGGACCTGATAGACCTATAGCTAGTAACTCAACTGCTTCTGGTAGAGCACAAAATAGAAGAGTTGAAATTCAAATTTTCCCAGCTTATTAATATAAAATTAAAGAGGGCCTAGGCCCTCTTTTTTAGTTTTTTACTTTTTCTAATGCTTTTTTAGTAGCTTCTCTTATACCTTCTGATGTATATGTAGCTCCCGATACAGCATCAAATTCAGCATTTTGATTTTTCAAAATATATGTTTTTAATGTATCTACAGCTGGATCCGCTATTGGTGGCGTATCTTGATGAGCAACGTCTAGTCCAATAATTTTAAATCCATCACCTTTTGGTTTCACTTGTAATTTTACAGTTAAATCACCATTGTATCCAGTTCCAACTTCTTCAATAACTAATGGACCTGGTTTATTTGCTTCATATACTCCTAACAATAATCCTACTGCTATGAAAGCTAGCACTACTTTTTTCCTTAAAGATTCTTTATTCATTTATAACCCCTTTTATTTTTTCGGTATTAATCTAGGAACTACCTTATCTCTTCCTTCTAAACCAACTTTTTGAATATATTCAATTAAAACTTCGTCTAAAGCTGGATAATGTCCTAATTCTTTTCCACCAGCTAAAGATGAATATCCATCTCCTCCTGCTGCCATAAAGTCATTTGTTGCTACAACATATGTTTTATTTGGATTTAATTTTTCATTTCCTATCTTGATTTCTAAAACTCTTCTGTATGCTGGATTCTTAACATTAAATTTAACTGTCATTCCCGCAATTTGTGCCATTGCACCTAATGATTCTGGATATGATCTAATTCCATTTTCAACAGCCTTTTGTAAATCTGATCCTTTTACTTCTTTTGTAATTACATAATTTCCAAATGGTAATACACTAATTACATCTCCTACAGTTACCTCTCCTGGATTAATAGAAGCTCTAATTCCTCCACCATTTGTAAGAGCTACATCCGCTCCTGTTTTCCATAACATTGCATCTGTTATTAACTGAGAAAGATTTGTTTCTCCTGTTCTAACAAAAGCTCTATCTCCTTCTAATAAAATTGGTGATTCTCCAACTTTAACACTTGTTATCATCTCTTGCTTTTTAGAAATTTCATCTATTGTTGCTTTTACTTTAGCATCTTCTGGAACTGGATTATCTCCATTCATTATTATATTTTTTGTATATAACGTATAATCTATAGCTTCAATTTTATTTTTTAATTTATCAAAGTCAACTTTTACTACTCCAACATTTTTTGCATACTCACCTGTTTGCACTATAGTTACACCATTAACTACTTTTTTCTCTTTTAACTCAGTATGGCTATGACCATCGATGATTAAATCAATTTCAGGTACAGCCTCAGCTAATCCTACACTTTGGAGATTTTTTGCTGTACTCTCGTCATCCCCTAAATGAGATATTACAACAATAAATTTAACTCCCTCTTTTTTCATTTGAGCTACAACTGATTTAGCTGTCGATATTGGATCAGCTATTGTTATATTTTTTACATTATTCGGATTTGTTTTAAAGTATGTTTCTGGAGTTGCTAAACCAAAGAATCCTACTTTTTTCCCATCTATTTTTTTAATATCATATGTTCCTGCAATTGGCTTACCTGTTGTTTTATCCACAACGTTTGCTGCTAATGTCTTATATTTTTGCATAGATAATAACTCTTCTAATCTCTCTTGTCCATAGTTAAAATCATGATTTCCTAAAGTTGCATAATCAAGCCCTGCCGCATTTAAAGTTTCAACCATTGACTCACCTTTTGTTAAAGTAGCAAAAGTTGTTCCATGCATTGTATCTCCTGCATCTATTAATAATACTTTTCCATTATTTTTATCTTGCTCTAAAGCTTTAGCTATCGTAGCTACTCTAGCTAATCCAACTCCATCATATTTCCCCTCTTTTGCTCTACCGTGAACATCATTTACATGAACTAAAGTTAGCTCATATTCTCCATCTTTTGGTGGTAATACTTTACAAGCAGAAAGTGCTAAGACTAACCCCATCAAACCAAAAACTTTTAAATTTTTATTCATTTTTCCTCCCTAATTAATCCTAGTTTTTAAATTAAATTCGAACATATTTTATCATATTTAGACAAGATTGTAAAAGAAAAAACTGCATACAAATGCAGTTTTTTCAATACTTTATATTTTATTATTTAAAGTTCTAAGTAATTTTAAACTAACACCTAAACTCTCTTCATCTACTTCAAATATATCCATCCATTTTTTTAAAGTCTCTATCTCTTTTAATCTCATTACTTTTTCACTTTCCTCTTGAAGAATATATTTTTTTATACTTATAGCTTCTTGAATTTGGCATCTATAAAATTCTAAATATTTTTCATCTTTTATTAAAAGTTTCTCTATCTCATCTTTTATTTTTTCTGAAGAAAAATAACCCTCCTTCAGCAAATGAACTACTATTTTTTTTAAAAATAAGTATTCTTTAATAAAAAACTCCTTTTTATACCGATAAACTCTTAACTCTTGAATATAATTAATTAAAAGAAAAGGAAATATAACAATCATCATAGATATTTTAGGTTTTTCTATTACTTCATTTGATATTTCTATAGCTCTTCTTTTCTCTTCTTCTATAAAGTTATCAACGTTTTGCATCTTTACTCTCTCCCAAATTTGAGTAAGTTAATGTATGTCTAACATTTTCTGAGCTCGGTTCAACTTTTTTTACAAAAATATAATACCATGCTCCTGATTCTATATCTTCCTCTGCCAACTTTTCATGAGCTTCTTTAAATCCTAAAGTTTCATCTAGAAAGGGTAATACAGAAAAACAGAAAAAATATATACATACAAAACTACCTATAAAAGCTATCCATTTTTTTATCATATCTCCTCCTAAAAACTCTTTATAAACTCATTAAAGATTTTGTTATATCAGGGAAAACTACATGGAACATTAAATAAGCAGCTCCAAAAGTTACACCTAAGTTAATAATTTTTCCTACTATATAAAGAGTAATTGGTTTTCCACCTTTAAATAACTTACTCAACTCACTAAAGTTTGTAGATAATCCAATACTTGTAAAAGCTAAACAGAATAGCCAACCTTGTAAAGGTGAAATTACTCCATTTACCATTCCTTTATCTATAATAACTTTAGATCCATCTACCCCTAACATTCCATAAATTCCAGAGAATACAAGAGAAGCACCAATAAATCCTAGTATGAATTTTGGAAATCTATTCCAAATCTCATTTAATGATCCTTTTAAAGAAAAATCTCTTTCATCAGCCATGGATTTATCTACTTTTAATGACCAGTATGCTGCTACACCTAGTGCCATTACTCCAATTATTATATTTTGAATCATCTTTATAGTTGCTGCAACGTCTCTAGCAACTGGTCCCAGATATTCTCCAGCAGCAACTACAGCTCCTGTTGAATCAACTGTTCCACCAATCCATGCTCCACCTAACACTGGATCCATATTTAAAGCCTTTATAAACATTGGCATTGCTATCATCATAAACGCAGTAAACATAATAGAGATACTTACAGATAATGTAAGCTCTTCTTTTTTAGCTTTACAAGCTGCTGCTGCTGCAATTGCCGCTGATACACCACTTACAGACATATCTGCCGACATTACCATATTTAAACTCTTTGATTCCATTTTTAAAATTTTATCTCCAAATCCAAAAGTTAAAACTAAAACTACTGGAGTTACAAACCATGTTACGAAAATTCCTGGTATTCCTATTAATAAAACTTTATTTACTAAAACTGTTGACCCCAATAAAATCAATCCAGTTTTTATAAAATATTCTGTTTGAGCTGCTGCTAAAAGCTTCTTTGGTGTCCCTACTGTATTACTAACTATCAATCCTAAAACTAGACCCCAGAAAACATATCCTAGACCCCAAGCTTTTAAAGTTTCTTGCTCTCCTAACAAGTAAGCTCCTGTAGCTAAAGCGAAAACTGCTGGGAATCCTTGTAAAAACCCTTCTCTATCTCTTCCCATTTTTCTCATACCTAAACTAAAATAAATCCCTATGAATGCTAATAATATTGCTAAATTTGGAATTAAATTATAAGGTTTCACAATAGCTTTAGCTTTCATTTTATTCTCTTTATCTCTACTAATAAGCCATTTATCTACCAATTCATTTGCAGTTGTATTTAAACTAGTATCTGCAAAAACCTTTTCTTCAGCTAATGCAGTTGCTGCTAAAGCTTGATTTTTTAACAGTGCTGTTTCTTTTTTTAAATCTTCATATTGTTGAGTAAATGGTGCTCCTTTTGCCTTAGCTGCACTTTCACTTAAATATATTGATTCAATTGGGTTCGTAACCCATTTTTTAGGTTTTCCTAAAATGCTTTTTACCTTTTCTGTTGTTGATGTCTTTATAGCCAAACTATTTTTATCAAATTGTGCTTCATGCCACTGAACTGTTTTAAAAGGAACTCTCTCTCCTTCTGCTTTCATTACACTATTATAAACCTCTGTTTTACCTAAAACACTTTGTGAATCCGACCCCATGTAAATAATTGTACAAAATATAAGTATAATTGTTGCTAATAATATTGCCCAGTAATCCTCAAATTTAAATAAATCTAGTATTGTTTCCTTTAAACTTTTTTTGTTCTCTTTTACAGCTTCCATTTTTACCCCCTAGGTTTTTTTTAATGTGCTCTTTGTTGAACTGATATTCAAAGTCCCAAACATGACTAATGGGAACCCTTTTGGGGTCCCCATTTGTCTGACTATATTTTTTGGATTTTAAAAACTAAATTTTAGTGACCTCCACCGTAGTTAAAAGGTTTTTCTAATGTATATGCATCTCCTGGACTTGGATGTTGAGAAATTGGCTTAACGTTAATGTTAGCTCTATACTCTGTCTCTGCCCAAAGAATTCTTTGTGCTACTTGTGCTTCTGGATTTAATTCCACTCCATCAAGTATCATCTCTTTAAACTTCTGATATCCAGCTCTGTCAATTAAGTGACCTCCATGGATATACATAGGCTTATGATGTAATACGTTAGCAGAGAATTTCTGCCAGTTTCCAATAACTTGAAGAATTACATCCTCAGTTACCCAGTTTAAGAACATTTTACCCATTCTTGGATACTGTTTTCCAGTTCTTCCACCTATTGTCATTCTATATAATTTTTGCTCTGGTCTTACCCATGCAGATGATGGACATGCTTCAACACATTCTCCGCATCCTACACAACAGCAAGAATCCTTTACAATTCTATGATTTTCTAATTTTAAAACTCTTGTAGCAGCGTGATCACAAACCTTAACACATCTTCCACAACCAATACATCTATCTTTTAAATAGATTGGCTTAGTTACACCCATAATTCCAAAATCATTAAAGTGAGCTTTAGCACAG
>NZ_CAMQXC010000130.1 GCF_947038635.1 uncultured Cetobacterium sp.
GTTAGAGTAGATAATAGTAAAAAGAATCTATGGAATAAAAACGAAGTAATAGTTAAATTTATAGAGGAAAAAGAGTTAGAGATGGCAGGTTTAGGAAGAGTATTAGTAAGAACATCTGGAACAGAACCAATAGTGAGAGTAATGGTTGAAGGAAAAGAGATGGCAACAGTTGAAAAAGTAGCTAAAGAAATAGCTGCAGTTGTTGAAAAAGAGTTAATTTAGGAGAGAAAATGTATTATAAAAATTTTTCAAAAGTTTATGATAAGTTTATGCAACATTGCGATTACGATCAGTGGGCTGATTTGATAAAGGATAAAATTAAAGAATCGGGAGTTGAAGGTAAAAAATTACTAGATTTAGGGTGTGGAACAGGAGAAACACTTCTAAGATTAAAAGATGATTTTGATTGCTCAGGATTAGATCTATCAGCAGATATGTTAACAATAGCTAATAAAAAATTAAAAAATAAAAATGTTAAGTTATTTTTAGGAGATATGAGAGAGTTTAATACGGGTGAAAGTTATGATATAATAGTGTCACTTTTTGATACAGTGAACCATTTAACATCATTAAATGACTTAGATGATTTAATGAGTTCAATATATAATAATTTGAATCCAGGTGGTATTTATATTTTTGACATTATAGATAGAGAATTTATGGATAAAATGTTTCCAGGTGGTGTATATTACGATGATAGAAAAGATATGACTATTATTTGGGAACATTTTAGAGAAGATGAATTAGATATTGTAGAAGCAGTATATTTTGTTAAAAATAGAGCAGGACATTATGAGAAATTAAAAGAACTATATGAAAAGAGAATATTTGAAGAGTTCGAAATTAGAAAAATTATTGAAAAAAATAATTTAAACTTGTTAAGTATTGGTAAAAATGATAGAATAGCAGGGCAAAGGTTTTTTTACATGGTAAAAAAATAATTTTTTTCTTAAGGAAGTGAAAATTCATGGTGTTTTTTAATAAGGACTTTATGCATTATTTTTCACTGCTTGGGTTTTTAGGGTTTGTAATAATTGGAAATATAGGAGTTTTTATTCTTATATATAAGCTAATAGAAAAATATTTTTTTAAAAGCACGCCATTATTTATTTTCTTCGTTATAGTAGGTATATTTAGTGCATTTTATAACGCTTATAAATTAATAATGAAAAAATAAGGTTGAGTGATATATGGATGAGTTAAAAAAAATAATAAAACGTGGGATTATAGCTGCAATAGTAGTTTTAATATACGGAGTGTTATCAGGAAATAAATATGTTTATATAGGCATGTTTTCAGGAGCAATTTTATCAGTAGTTGGGTTTTATATGATATGTCTTGATGCAAAAGCAAGTTTAGCTTCAAACTCTCCATTCAAAGTTGGAGTAATAGGATATTTGAAAAGATATTTTTTATACGGGATATTTCTAGCACTGGCTACAAAATTTTATGGTTTTCCAATGTTAGTTAGTGGAGTTATAGGTTTATTAAATATTAAGATTAATATTTTAGCTATAACTTTATTTAACAATATAAAAAAGTTTAAATCTAAGTATTTAAAATAAACTATTGAAAGGAGGCGAAACTTATGAGAATAGGACCAATAGAGTTTATTACCCCACCATTAGTAGAAGGACCTGCAGTAATGTTCTACATACCATTACCAGATTTTTTACATCAAATTCCATTTTCTATGGAGTATGCTGATGGAAAGTTTGGATTACCAGTTACAATAACTGTAATAAGTACATGGTTTGTAATATTAGTGTTAACACTTTTATTTAAAATGGGAACAAAAAAATTAGAGATGATTCCAGGAAGAGCACAAGTTGCAGCTGAATCAGTTTATGATTTTCTACATGGTATTATTCATCAAATGTTAGGAGGATGGACAGCAAAGTATTTCTCATATCTAGCTACATTATTTTTATTCATACTAGGATGTAATTTACTTATGTTTGCACCAATTCCTTGGGGAAGCTTTGAAGATGGAGTGTTTGCTATAGCACCTGCATTTAGAGCACCGACAGCAGATCTTAATACAACAGTTGGATTAGCGATGTTAACTACAGCTACATTCTTAGGAACTAGCATCAAATTAAATGGTATACTAGGATATTTCAAAGGGTTATTAGAACCTATGCCATTTATGCTACCTATTAATATAGTAGGAGAATTAGCAAAACCAACAAATATTTCTATACGTTTGTTTGGAAATATGTTTGCGGGAATGGTAATAATGGGGCTTATTTATAAAGCAGCACCAATGGTTATTCCAGCACCGTTACATCTTTATTTTGATATATTTAGTGGAGTAGTACAAAGTTTTGTATTCTTAATGCTAAGTATGGTATATATTCAAGGTTCATTAGGGGATGCAGAGTGTCCCAATGATTAATAAAAACTAACAAGATTAAATTTTAAAATAACTAGGAGGTAAATGATTATGGATTTAATGTTAGCAAAAACTATAGTATTAGCAGCATCAGCAGTAGGAGCAGGATGTGGAATGATCGCAGGTATAGGACCAGGAGTTGGACAAGGATACGCAGCTGGTAAAGCAGTTGAGGCAGTAGCTAGACAACCAGAAGCTAAAGGAGATATCATTTCTACAATGGTACTTGGACAAGCGGTATCAGAGTCAACAGGTATCTATTCATTAGTAATTGCACTAATCTTATTATATGCTAACCCATTCGTAGGAATGTTAGGATAATTTTTTATAAAATACATCAAATACTTTTAGGAAGGAGGTAGAAGACTTGGCACCAACAAATATGCCTGCAGTATCGATAGATATTAACATGTTTTGGCAAATAATAAACTTCTTCATTTTAGTGTTTATATTTAATAAATACTTTAAAGCTCCATTAATGAAGTTAATGGACACAAGAAAAGAGAAGATTGCAGCTGAATTCTCAGAAGCTCAAAAGAACAATGAGGATGCTGCATTAAAAAATAAAGAAGCTCAAAAAATATTAAAAGATGCTAAAGATGAAGCTACAAAAATAGTTCAATTAGCAGAAAAGAAAGCTGATGAAAGAAAAGAAATTATCATTTCTGAAGCGACTGTTCAAAGAGACAAAATGCTTAAATCAGCAGAGCTAGAAATTCAAAAGATGAAACACGCAGCTAAGAAAGAGCTAGAGGTTGAAATGAACCAATTAGCAGTAACATTAGCTGAGAAGATAATAAAAGAGAATTTAAACTCTGATTTAGAAGCTGCCCTAGCTGACAAATTTATAGATGAGGTAGGGGGAGTAAAATGATAGGAAACCAAATTGGTAAAAGATATGCAGAAGCAATATATGAAGTTGCTGTGCAAAAAAATGAAGTTAAATCAATATATGATGTATTAAATGCTACTATGGAGCTTTATAAAACAGATGTTGATTTTAGAAACTTTATAACTCACCCTCTAATTAAAGAGAGTGAAAAAAAAGAAACTTTACAGAAAATTTTCTCAGATTCTAATGAAGGAGTAGAAATTCTTTTCTATATTTTAGAAAAAGGAAGAATTGCACAAATTAGAGAGATTGTAGCAGAGTATGTAAAGTTAGATTATGCAAAAAATCAAATTTTAGATGTTGAAGCTACATTTGCAGTTGCTTTAAGTGATGAGCAAAAAGAGAAACTTTCTAAAAATCTTGAAAATAAAACAGGTAAAAAGATAAAGCTAGTAGTTAATGTAGATAAATCTCTAATAGGTGGAGGAATTATCAAAATAGGTGATGAGGTAACAGACGGAAGTATCCGTAGACAATTAGAAACTCTAACACAAAAATAAAAAACTACTTGTAAAATTAGGAGGTGTAATCAGTTGAAAATCAGACCAGAAGAAGTAAGTAATATAATCAAAACTGAGATCGAGAATTACAAAAAGAGTCTTGATGTCAAAACTTCAGGTTCTGTATTAGAAGTAGGAGACGGTATCGCTAGAATCTACGGATTAAGCAGTGCAAAAGCGGGAGAGCTTTTAGAGTTTCCTAACGGAATAACAGGAATGGTTCTAAACCTAGAAGAGGACAACGTTGGAGCAGTTATACTAGGGGACTATACAAAGATTAAAGAGGGAGACGAGGTTAAGGCTACAGGAAGAATTGCCTCAGTTCCAGCTGGAGAATCTTTGTTAGGAAGAGTAGTTAACGCTTTAGGAGAGCCAATTGATGGAAAAGGTGAAATAAAGTTTGAGAAATACATGGAGATAGAAAGAAAAGCTTCTGGTATTATCTCAAGAAAACCAGTATCTGAGCCTTTACAAACAGGTATCAAATCAATAGATGGAATGGTACCTATTGGTAGAGGACAAAGAGAGCTTATTATCGGAGATAGACAAACTGGTAAAACAGCAGTTGCTATTGACGCAATCTTAAATCAAAAAAATACAGGAGTAAAATGTATCTATGTTGCAATTGGTCAAAAAAGATCAACAGTTGCTCAGATTGTTAAGAGATTAGAAGATGCGGGAGCTATGGAATATACTATAGTTGTTGCAGCAACAGCTTCTGAATCAGCTCCTTTACAATATTTAGCACCATACTCAGGAGTAGCTATGGGAGAGTACTTCATGGATAAAGGTGAAGCAGTTTTAATAGTTTATGACGATCTTTCAAAACATGCAGTAGCATACAGAGAAATGTCTCTATTATTAAAAAGACCACCTGGAAGAGAAGCTTACCCAGGAGACGTATTCTATCTTCACTCAAGATTACTTGAGAGAGCTGCAAAGTTATCTGATGAATTAGGTGGAGGATCAATAACTGCTCTACCAATAATCGAAACTCAAGCAGGAGACGTATCAGCGTATATCCCTACAAACGTTATTTCAATAACAGATGGACAGATATTCCTTGATGCACAATTATTTAACTCTGGATTTAGACCAGCAATCAATGCCGGAATATCTGTATCAAGAGTTGGAGGATCTGCACAAATTAAAGCTATGAAACAAGTTGCTGCTAAAGTTAAGTTAGAATTAGCTCAATATACTGAGTTATTAACATTCGCACAGTTTGGATCAGATTTAGATAAAGCTACAAAAGCTCAATTAGAAAGAGGGCATAGAATTATGGAAGTTTTAAAGCAACCACAATACAGTCCTTATCCAGTTGAAGAGCAAGTTGTATCATTCTATACTGTAATTAACGGTTTCTTAGATGATATCGCTATTGCAGATGTAAGAAGATTCGAAAAAGAATTAATTACTGAAATGAGAAATACAACAACTATTTTAGATGAGATCGTTGAGAAGAAAAGCTTAGATAAAGATCTTGAGGCTAAAATTGTAGAAGCTATAGTAGCATTTAAAAAGAATTTTAATTAAAGAGAGGTGGGCAAATGGCTGGAACTAGAGAGATAAAAAATAGAATAAAAAGTGTTCAGTCTACTCACCAAATTACAAAGGCCATGGAAATTGTTTCGACTACAAAATTTAAAAAGTTTTCAACAATAGTAGCTCAATCAAAGCCATATTCAGAAAGTATAGCTAAGATATTACAAAATATTGCGGCAGGTGTAAAAAGTGAAAAACATCCACTTTTTGATGGTAGAGATGATGTAAAAAAAGTTGGAGTTATTGTTATGTGCTCAGATAGAGGACTAGCAGGAAGTTTCAACAGTAATACATTAAAAGCACTAGAAAGATTGATTGCTGAAAATAGTGGGAAACAGGTCTCTGTAATTGCAGTTGGAAAGAAAGCTAAAGAATACTGTGCAAAGAGAAATTACGATGTAAAGGCTGAATATATACAACTAATTCCTGAAACTATGTTTGACAAAGCGAAAGAGATTAGTGAAAATATTGTTGAATATTACTATAACAACATTTTTGATGAAGTATATGTAATATATAACAAATTTATATCAGCTTTAGTAAGTGATCTAACAGTAAGTAAATTAATTCCTATAGAAAGAGCTGA
>NZ_CAMQXC010000131.1 GCF_947038635.1 uncultured Cetobacterium sp.
ATATAATCTCCTGCAGCCACCATAGTTTCTTTGTTTGCTAAAGCAATTCTTTTTTCTTTTTTTATCGCTTCAACTGTAGCTTCAATTCCAATCGATCCACTTATAGCTGTTAAAACTATATCAGTTTCCTCTAAAGCTCCCATGAGTTTTAATCCATTATCTCCAAAATATATTATTTTTTCTGGATATAATCCCTTTAAAATTTCAGCATTTTCTTCAGATCCTATGCAAAGATACTTTGGATTAAATTTTTCTATTTGTTCTTTAAATAATTCTAAATTTGAATACGCAGACATCCCTATAACCTTGAATTTCTCTTTTTTTGCTTCTATAACTTTTAATGCATTTGTTCCAATACTTCCTGTAGAACCCAATATAGTTATACTTTTCATACTTCCTCTCCTCAAATTCTTTATATTTCTCTTCTAAAAAAATGGTAGCTTTTTAAGCTACCCTTTTCTCTAAATAAATTTTAATAAATAATATACAACTGGTACAACAAATAGCATACTATCAAAACGATCTAATATTCCACCATGTTCTCCTAGTAATTTTCCTGAATCTTTTACTTTAAACTCTCTTTTAAACATAGATTCACCTAAATCACCTATTTGAGCTACGATACTAATTAAAAATCCAAATAATAAAACTACTATTATGCTTACATCAGTTCCAAAAATATTAAAATACTTGTTTATAAGATAAATAGTTCCCATTGTAAAAACTATTCCTCCAATAGAACCCTCTATAGATTTTTTTGGACTAATTGAACTAAATCCTTGTTTGAATATCTTTCTACCTATTCCCATTCCTACAAAATATGCAAACGAATCACATACCCATACTAAAATTTGAATTGTCAATAACCACTTCCCACCATTTGGAAGATAGTTCATTAATAATAGATGTGTAAACAATCCCGAAATATAAACAACTCCAAGCAATGTAACTCCAATATCTCTACTAGAATTTTCAACTTTATTTTGTAAAACTTTTTTTCCTATCAAAGCTATTGTCAATAACGTTATAGGCATAAGTATAAGTGTTGAATTATCTACATTTGCAAAATATATTATATTTGGTATAGCTAATCCAGCTATATATCCTAAATTTACATCTGGTTTTTTTCCACCAATTTCTGCCATTTTATAAAATTCAAACAACCCTACTAAAATAACAAAGTTCACAAACAGTAATAGTAAAAATCCTCCTTTTAATAGTACTGTTATTAAAAGCGGTATTCCTATTAAAGCTACTAATATTCTATTTAACATCTATTTTACTCCTCCAAAACGCCTATCTCTTTTTTGATAACTCTCTATAGCCTTTATCAACTCATCTTTATTAAAATCTGGCCAATAAGTATCTGTTACATATATTTCAGAATAGGCTATTTGCCATAATAAAAAATTAGAAATTCTCATCTCTCCACTCGTTCTTATTAGTAACTCCGGATCTGGTAACTGATTGTATAAATATTTTTCTACAGTTTCTTCAGTTATCTCTTTTTCATTATTTTTTACAATCTCTTTTATAGCATCAACTAACTCAGCTCTGCCTCCATAGTTAAAAGCTATATTCAATGTTATCCCTGTATTTCCTTTTGTTGCTTCTTCTAACTTATCAATCTCTGCGAGAAGATCTTTACTAACTCCCTCTTTTCTTCCAGAAACTAAAAATTTAACATTATTTTTCATCAATAATTTTTTTTCATTTTTTAAATAAGTTTTGAAAAGAAACATTAAAGTATCTACTTCTTCCTTTGCTCTTTTCCAATTTTCTGTTGAAAAAGCATAAACTGTTAAATATTTTATACCTAACTCTCCACAAGAAGTTAATATTTTTCTTAAAGTATCTGCTCCAGCTTTATGTCCATATGTTCTAGGCATTCCCTTTTCTTTTGCCCAACGCCCATTACCGTCCATAATTATTGCTATATGATTTGGTACTCTTAAACTCATTATTTCTCTCCTCTCAATAAATCACTAAATTTTACCATATTTAGAACATTTTTTCCATAAAAAAAATGGTTCCTAAGTGAACAAAAGAGGTAGTTTTTATGCTACCTCCTTTTACTTTTTGTATAGTTTATTAACTTTTATGAACTCCGCTATCTCTTTTGGTACCATATTTTCTATCGATTCCTCTTTTAAAATAGCTTCTCTTACTCTTGTTGAAGAAAAATTTAAAAACGGATTTTTAACTTGTAAAAGATTTGAATCTTTTAATAAAGTACTATATCCTTCTCTTTGAAGAACAACTACTTTAGCTAATTTTAAAATCTCTTTATAATTTTTCCATTTATGAAAATACTCTCCTGAATCCTCACCAATAATTTCAAAGTATTCATTTCCCGGGTAAAGTTCAATAATTTTTAATAGCGTATCATAAGTAAATGAAACCTCTTTTGATTTAATCTCTATTTCAGAAACCTCTATTTTTTTCTCATTTTTAAATGCTATCTCACACATTTTTAATCTCATATTTGCATTTGCTAATATATTTTTTCTGTGTGAAGGAGTTCCTACAGGCACAATAATAAGTTTATCTAGTTTCAAATAGTCTATAATAAACTTTGCCATATATATATGACCATTATGGATAGGATTGAAGCTACCTCCATATATTCCTATTTTCATTTTATCCAATCTCCGCAATAGCTTCAATTAAACACTCTGTAGTAGTACTTTCTAAAATACTTTCTCTAATTTTTTTATCTCTAAAAATTTTAGCTAATGATGAAAGTAATTCTAAATACTTTTTACTTTCACCTTTTGGTGCTCCTACTAATATTACTATTTTAACTTTCTCTCCATCTAATGAATCAAAATCCACAGGCCTTTTTAGTAGTGCAACTGATACTACTATATCTTTTACTACTTCTGTTCTTGCGTGAGGAATTGCAACTCCCATTCCAATTCCTGTAGTTCCAACATTTTCTCTTTCTAAAATCTCTTTATAGAATATATCCTTATCAGAAATTAAATCGCTATTTTCAACCATATTAGATACCATTACTTTTAATATCTCATTTTTTGAAACAGATTTATTATCTATAATGTTAATCATTTTTATATTAAAATAATTTAACACTTGTTGCCCCCTTTAAAACTTTATGCTATTTAAAATTTCATCTTCAATTTGCCATTGAGTTATTTTATTTTGATTTTTAACTCCATTTAACAACATCGCTCTATACTTCTTTTCATTTTTATAAGTATAGCTTTCTAATACTTTCTTATATGCTAACAATGATATATTTTCAGGAACTTCAGTAATCTCACTTTCATCTTCTATAGCATTTTCTAATTGACTTAAATCATATCTTTGTTTTGTAAAATAGCTGATAATTAAATATCCTATTTCATCTATCCATCCCACATTCTCTATAATCTCTTTCATAGCTAAAGCCATTAAAGGTTTATAAAAATTTATATTATCCATAAGAGATAGATTAAATATAGTTTTTATGAACTCCTCTTTATCTTTTAAAGCTAACTCTTTTCCATATTTTTTAGAGAATTCTAATTCACCTTTTATCACTAGCTTCATAAAATTTTCCCTTAACTTATCAACAGATATATTTGATAATCTTTCTATTTTCTTCTCTTTAATTCTCTCTATCTTATTACTCTCTTCTTTTAAAACTCTTTCAAAAAGCTCATCGTTTTCACAAAATACCATTAGAGGAATTGAAAAATTCATCTCTTTTCTCTTAACTATACCATCACAATCGATAGTTAAGTAGGCTCTTTTGTCAAGAGTATCCGCATTTTCAATTACTTTTGCTACTCTTTTTTCTATTCTATCTTTCATTTATTTCACCAAACCCTTTTAAGCTATTATCTTCTAACATTGTAAACTCTATTTTAAGAACAAATAAATTGTCCATCTCTAATCCTTTAGGAAGTTTTACTAAATCTTTTTCTGTTGTTATTATAAAATCTGCATCCATCGCTTTCGCTCTTTTTTTTATAACATCAAAGTCTTTTTCTTTAAAATCATGATGATCCATAAAATCTACTCTTTCTATGTACTCTGGATTTAAAGAAATTACTGTCTTTTCAAAATTAAGTGGATTTGCAAGACCTGAAAAAAGAAGAACTCTTTTCCCTGCTACCCAAAATAATGGCTTTGCATTTCCTTTTATATCACACAACGAAGTTACTCCATGTTTAGCAACTGAAACTGACTTCTTAAATTTTACTTTTAAAAATCTTTTTAATGTCTCTAAATCACTTTCAGATATTAAATCTGATTTTGTTATTATAAATTCACTTGCTCTCTCTCCACCTTTTTGAAAGTCCTCTCTTAAAGTTCCTTTGGGTAATAATGCTCCCCAGCCAAAAGGATTTGTTGCATCAATCAATACAATATCTCTATTTCTCTTTAGTTTTCTATGCTGAAAACCATCATCTAATATTATTGTGTCTACTCCAAATTTTTCCACTGCTAATTTACAAGCTTCATATCTATTTCTTCCAACTATAACTGGAACTTTTAAATTTAAAGCATGGATGTAAGGCTCATCTCCACTCTCTTTAGATGTAACTAATATTTTTTTTCCATCACTTACTACTAATGGATCAATTTTTCTTTTTCCTCTATATCCTCTTGATACTATAGCAACTTTTCTCCCCATTTTCAGAAGTTTTTTTGCAAAGAATTGAACTGCTGGAGTTTTACCAGTCCCTCCAACAGTTATATTCCCTATACATAAAATATCAACATCTGGTATCTCATTTATTTTAAGATACCTTTTATCGTAAAGCCAATTTCGTATTGAGGTTATTAAAAAATATATATACGATAAAAGTCTCATTTTTTCCTCTCTTTACTAAATTTTTACTTGAACTAATTTAGAAATTCCTATTTTTTTATTCATTGTTACTCCATATAGAGAATCTGATGCTTTCATAGTTTCTTTATTATGAGTTATTAAAATAAATTGAGATCTATCAGTAAATTCTTTTAATTTTCCAATTAATTTTCTGGTATTTTTTTCATCAAGAGCAGCCTCAATCTCATCTAAAAATGTGAACGGACTAGGTTTATACATAAATATTGCCATTATAAATGCTATTGCAACCATTGACTTTTCTCCACCAGAAAGTAGTGAAAGAGCTTGTCTTTTTTTATTTTTGTACTTTACCGATATTTCAACACCACAATTTTGGAAATCTTCTCCATTGTGAAGTGATAATTTTCCCTCTGAGTTATCTAATGTCTCTATACACATCTCATTAAAGTTTTTATTTATCTCCTCATAAGCTTCATAGAATTTCTCTTCAATTGTTTGGTCAATCTCTTTTATTAAAAGAGATAAACTTTTCTCTCCTTTTACTAAATCCTCTCTTTGCAGATCAATAAATTTATATTTATTATCTAACTCTTTAAACTCCTCAATTGAAAGTAAATTTACAGATTCAAAACCTCTTAATTTTAATTCTAACTCTCTTACTTTTGTTCTTGAAGCTTTTATATCCTCCTCTTTTAAAGAATACTCTTCAACTTCTAGTAACTCTTCTAATTGAACTAAAATCTCTTCAATCTCTCTAGAAATTCTCTCCTTTCTTTCTAGCTCTCTATTTAAAATCTCTTTCTCTTTGAATAAAGTTGTTTCAATTTCTCTTGAATTTTTTATCATATCTTTTGATTTTTCTTCTAAAATATGATCCTCTTTTTTCATATCTTTTAGTTCTTGGTTTTCATTTTCAAATTTTATATTTTTATTTTTTATATCTTCTGCTATAGTATGAGCC
>NZ_CAMQXC010000132.1 GCF_947038635.1 uncultured Cetobacterium sp.
ATGCCAGCAAGTGTAGAACTTGGAGTTTCTACAGCAAAAACTGGTATGGCTATAGCTTGGGGAGATGCTTGGACTAATATGATTCAACCATTTTGGGCACTCCCTGCTTTAGGTATTGCTAAATTAGGTGCAAAAGATATTATGGGATATGGTGTAATTATAACAATTTATTCTGGTATTATAATTATGTTAGGTCTAACTTTCTTATAAAAAAAAGGTTGCTTTCCAGCAACCTTTTTCATTTTTTATTAATTTTCTCTATAAACAAAAAGACCTGTTAATGTTAATGCCACTGAAACTGCCATATACGTTGGGTTTGATATAGCTGCATAAATAAATATTGATGCTCCACCTATTAGTGCAAGTATTGGTACAACTGGATAAAATGGAACTCTATATGGTCTTTCTAAATTCGGTTCATTTTTTCTTAAAATAAATAATCCTAAAAATACTAAACAATAGAATAACCAGAATAATGCTACTGGAATATCACCAAATACATCTGGATTTCCTGTTATAATCATAGCAGTCAGGAAGAAAACTGATAATAGATACATAGCCACTGAAGAGTTTATAGGTTGTTTATGTTTATCATCTATTTTAGCAAAGAACTCTTTCTTTGGTAAGTGTCCCTCTATAGCTAAAGTATATGGTATTCTTGTTGATGCTAATATCATACCATTTAATCCACCAAATGCTGATATCATAATTCCTAAGAATATAAACTTAGCTCCCATTGGTCCAAATAGCTTTGTTGCTACTCCGAACATTCCAACTTTTACAATCTCCTCTGCTGTAAATACATTTAGTAGTGCTAGGTTTAGTGCTACATAAAATATTGCTATAAATCCTAATCCTAAGATAATTGCTTTAGGTAGATCTTTTTTTACATTTTTTAAATCTCCTGCAATTGTTCCAACATATATCCATCCATCAAAAGCAAACATAATTGGTACTAATGATAGCCCTAATAAAACTAAAGGCGATGAAGATGTAGCTTCTCTTGTAATCTCTGTCATATAAAACATTCCAGATGAGTTATCTCCAGATAAAAATCCAAATATAGTTATTAATAAAAGTGGAACAATTTTAGCTGCTGTAGCTAATGTTTGAATTTTTCCACCAACATTTTTTGTAAATATATTTATTGCAAATAGGAAAGATATAGCCACAAAAGCTGTTCCTCCTAAAAACATTGTATTACTAGGATCTATATTTAAGAAGTTTCCTGTAAATACTGCAAAGTAATATGCAATTAAACCTATTAAAGCTGGAAAATATATTATCAATTGAGCCCATCCAACTAAAAAGGCTATTCTTTTTCCATAAATTTTCTTAATCCAAGCTATCATACCACCTGTTTCAGGTATAGCAGCTCCAACTTCTGCTGCAGTAAGACCTGATAATATTGATATAATACCTCCAAGTACCCAAGCTGCAATGGCAATTTTTGGATTCATATTAGCTGCTACTAAAATTTGACCAGCTTTAAAGAAAATTCCAATTCCAATAACAATTCCTACAACCATTGAAAAAGCTACTGAAAAGCCATATCTTTTTTCTAAATTTTCACTCATTTCTTTTCTCCTTGTTAATGTATTCTATTTTTTTAGTATTTCTTTACTTATTTAAAAGCACTTTTCGATTAAACATTTTAGCATAATTTCCCTTTCAAAACAAGTATTTTTTATTTCTTGCATAAATGGAAAAAGTGGTATATAATTACTTTTGTAAATAAAAGGGGTGAACAAAATAAAAATGTTAGAAAAGAAAAGAACTAATAATAACTCTATAGTGGATTATTCAGCAAAGTTCTACTTATTTCCGCTACTTTTAATTGGTCTTATATTAAGAAGTTTAGATAATCTATTTATTAAGTTAAAATATCAAAGATAAAAAAGAGAGCTCTCGCTCTCTTTTTTTATCTTTGATAGATATTAAATCTATCTGTTATTTTCTTTAATTTATCCAATCTTTCAATACTTTCCTCTTTGTTTTGTTTTCCAAATTTTAGAAGTAAAGCATTTAAAATAATTATACCTGGAACAAAAGTATAAGCTTTTCCTCCATTTTTTGTGGTGATTACTAAATCAGATATATTACCTAATACAGAATCTTTTTTATCAGTCATAGTAATTATTCTATTTCCTTGCTCTTTAAAAAACTCAGTTACTTGACAAGTAAAATTTGTATATGGATGGAATGATATTGTAAATAGCACATCATCTGGGCTTGAATAAAGTAGCTTATCTGTAAAATCAGATGCTCCTGATATCATTAACTCTACATCCTCTCTTAACTCTTTTAACATAAAATATAAGTAGTATGCTAAAGCGTATGATCCTCTTGCTCCTAATATATATAACTTTCTACTAGTTTTTATCATCTCCATAGCTTTTTCTAGTTGTTCTTCTATAGCTACAATATCTATCTCTTCTAAAAGCTCTATGTTTGTAGTTATAATTTCTGATAGGATTCCATCTCCTGACATTGAGTCAATCTCTTCTCTAAACTCTTTCATTTGAGAAGTTGATATCTCTACATCCTTTTGGAAAACTCTTTGAAAATCTGGATAACCTTTAAACCCTAAATTTTTTGAAAATCTTGTTATTGTAGCTGGACTTGTTCCTGTCTCCTTAGCTAGTTCATTTATTGAAATAAATGATACTATACTTTGATTATGTTTTATAAAGTCTACAATCTTTTTAAAACTTTTACTATACGTTGAATAATTCTGCTCTAAATTAGCTAATACCGCCTTTTTCATCTCACACCTCTATATACTTATACGTTTGGATTTAATACAAACTCCGTTAAATCATTTACAAAATTCATAGTTTTCTCATTTTTATCATTTACTGGATTGTATTCTACTATATCTACTGATGTTATAGAGTAATTTTTAAATAAGAATCTAAATGTTTTGAACATCTCTTCTGGAGTAAATCCATTTCTTACTGGTGTACTTACTCCTGGAGCAAACTCTGGATCAACTGAATCCACATCAAAACTTATATGGATATTATCAATCTTTAAGTAGTCTCTTATCTCATCTAAAACGTTGTCTAATCCTTTATGAACAACTTCATCATAAGGAATTACTTTTACTCCTAACTCTTCAATAACGTCTCTTTCTTTTACATCTAAATCTCTTGCTCCTAAAATTACAACATTTTTGCTGTCAATTTTAGCTCCTTCATAGAAACAGTTTACTAAGTCTCTATCTCCAGCTCCTTGTAAAAGTGCTAACGGCATTCCGTGAATATTTCCTGACATTGTTGTCTCATCAGTATTCATATCTCCGTGAGCATCAATCCACACTACCCCAACTTCTTTTTCTAACGCTACCCCTGATATTGATCCAAGTGCTATTGAGTGATCTCCACCTATAGTTATTGGTCTATATCCATCTCTTACTGCTTCGTTTACTGCTGTTGCTAACTTCTCACAAGTGTTAAGTATTGTGTTTTTATATTTTAATGACCATTCATTGAAATTCTCTCTTTGCTTTTCAATATCTATATAAGTCATCTCACCAAATGTATCTGGGAAGTACTCCTCTAAAACCTCTGGTCCAAACTCAATACCTGCTTTATTTGCCCCTAAGTTCATTGGAACAGCAAACATTTTATTTTTCATTTTTTCAGTATATAAGTATACTGCATCCTCTTCATCTATAACTTTAATATACTCTAACTCTGGATCTTCCATTCCTTGAACATGAAGTTTTGCTGCCTTTAAGTTTTGAATATATGTGATTATATCTCTTGTAATTCTTTCTCCTGGATAGATTACTGGAATCCCTGGTGGATATGCCATAATCATCTCAGCACAAATTTTCCCTTCACTTTCTAGGAATTTAATTTTATTATTTTCACTATAGAAAGCCTCTCTAGGGATTAAAATAGATTCTGGTATAGTTGGCATTTTTCCAACTGATTCTCCTATTTTCTTTCCTTTTCCAAAGAATCTCTTACTGATATCTTTTAAAGCATCTAGCAACTTACCTGTACTTACCTCATCATCTCCTAATGTAATTAATCCTAATACATTATAGAAATCTGATAACTCAACTTGAATATTGTAGTCATCAACAAGTAAAGTTTCTAACTCAAATCCAGTTAATCCTAACTCTCTTGCTGATATAGAAAGTTTTGTTTCATCGAAATCATGTATTCCGTATCTTCCTACAATCTCTTTTCCGAAAGAGAAGATTCCTGGAATTTTATTAACTTCTGCTCTTAAATCTCTTGCCAACTTTAATGTTCTTGTTAATAACTCTCTTCCCTCAGTAGCAATCTGTCTTCTAGCACAATCTAACGATGCCATTAACGGATATGAAGGTGATGTTGTATGTAAAATACTTAAAATTTGTTGTATTCTATTTACATCTACTCTTGTTGAGTTTACATGTAACATTGACATTTGTGTCATTGCTCCAATTATTTTATGAGTACTTTGACAGCAAATATCTGCCCCTGCATCTATTGCTGATATTGGTAACTCTTCATGGAAGTGTAAGTGAGCTCCGTGAGCCTCATCAACTATTAAAGGAATATCATAGCTATGAACTATATCTGCAATCTTTTTGATATCAGTTGCCGCTCCATAGTATGTTGGGTTAATGATTAATACAGCTTTTGTATCTGGATGCTGTTTAAGCATATTTTCAACAACTTCTGGTCTAACTCCATGAGCTATTCCTAATTCGTCATCTACTTCAGGATTCATATATACTGGAACTGATCCACTTAATATAATTCCACCAGAAACTGATTTGTGCACATTTCTAGGGACTAATATTTTCTCTCCTGGCTTTACAACAGACATAATCATAGCTTGAATTGCTCCTGATGTTCCATTGACAGCGAAAAAGGTTTTCTTTACTCCATAAGCGTCAGCTGCTAACTCTTGTGCTTCTTTTATACAACTTTTTGGATTGTGTAATCCATCAACCATCTTAAAGATAGTTACATCAATTGAGAAGGGATTAGGTCCCATAAACTCGTAAAACTCTTTATCCATTCCCTTTCCTCTCTTATGCCCTGGAACATGGAAAGGAATTATGTCTCTTTTCGCATATACGTCCTTCAGTGTTGAGAATATAGGTGTTTGATATTGATTTAATTTAGTCATCTTACCTCCTTGTTTAATAAATTTTGTTCTTAAAAATGATATCAAAAAGTTATAAAATAATATATAATTTACATTATTAATTTCTTTTAAAATACGAGATATTGTAGAGCTTTTTGGAAATTAAGTCAACCATTTTTTGAAAGGAACCACAAAATTTATGAAAAAAATTTTAATTTTTGCATCTAACGGCTTTGAAAGCCTCGAATTATCGCCATTTATTGATGTTTTTGGCTGGAATAATATTGTTGGAAATAAAAAAGTTTTCCCCACAATTTGTGCTATTCATGATACCCTTGATGCTACTTGGAATTTAAAAATTATACCTGAAGTTAATCTACTAAAAACTTCTATTGATTTAGACGAATTTCACGCTTTAATAATTCCTGGTGGATTTGGTAAAGCTGGATTCTTTATTGATATTCAATCAGAAACATTAAAATCCTTGTTAAATCATTTTATTTCAAATAAAAAAACTATAATTGGAATATGTACAGGAGCTTTAGCAATTGGAATTCATGGATATTTAAAAAATACTCCCGCTACGACATACCTTTTAGATAATGAAAGATATTTTAAACAATTGGAAAAGTATAATGCTATTCCTATT
>NZ_CAMQXC010000133.1 GCF_947038635.1 uncultured Cetobacterium sp.
ATTGTGTTATTACTTGTCCATTTTCAAATAATTTATTTGCAAACTCCTCACATTAGTAAAAATATCTTGCATCTTATTTCCATCTATATTTTTTAATAGTCCATCCTCATATCTTTCTGAGTGTCCCATCTTTCCTAATATTTTTCCACATTTAGAAACTATCCCTTCTATTGCGTATGTTGATCCATTTAAATTATAATTTTTATCCATTGTCACTTGATTATTTTCATCACAATATTGTGTTATTACTTGTCCATTTTCAAATAATTTATTTGCAAACTCCTCACTTACTACAAATTTCCCCTCTCCATGAGACATTGGTATATTATGAGTTTCTCCTACAGTAAATGAGCTCATCCATGGAGAATTGTTTGAAACAATTTTTGTACTAACTACTCTTGATACATGTCTGTTTATATCATTTCTAAATAATGTCGGTGAGTCTTTAGTTACACTATCCACATCTCCATAAGGTAATAACCCTGATTTTATAAGAGCTTGGAATCCATTACATATTCCTAACACCAATCCATCATTTTCTAAGAATTTTTTCATGCTCTCTTTTATTTTTTTATTTTGTAAAATATTTGCTATAAACTTTCCAGAACCATCTGGCTCATCCCCTGCACTAAAACCTCCAGGAATCATAAATATTTGAGCTGATTTTATTTTTTCAGATAAGGTATCTATACTCTCTTTTATCTCTTCAACACCTAAATTGTTAAACACATATATTTCAACTTCCGCCCCAGCTCTTTCAAAAGCTTTTTTAGTATCATATTCACAATTTGTACCTGGAAAAACCGTTACTAAAACTTTTGGTTTATCATAAAGTTTTTTAGCTTTAAACTCTCTTTTAGTAATATACTCTTTTTCAATTACTTCTCCAGTTGTTTCTGCTGTGTATGGATATATTTTACTGTATCTCTTTTCCCATATATTTATTAAAGATTCTATTTCAAACTTTTCTCTATTTAATTCAATTGTTTTTTCATCAATTGTTGTTCCCAAAAGAATTCCATAATCTAATTCTTTAACTGATTCTACTACCATATCTCCTGGCATTAAATTAAATAGATTTTCTTTTGTTTCAATTTTAGCTCCAATTTTATTTCCAAAAGACATCTTTATAACAGCTTCCGCTATTCCACCAAACTTTATTGTTGATGCTGATATTACCTCTTTTGATTTTATTGAATTTTCTAGTAGCTCAAAATTTTCTTTTAATCTCTTATAATTTGGTAAATCTCCAGAAAGTCGTTCACTTTTTATTAAATATATTTTATTTCCTGCTTCTTTAAACTCAGATGATATTATATTTTTCACTCTCTCTGTTGTTACTGCAAAAGATATCAAAGTTGGAGGTACGTCTAAATCTTTAAAAGTTCCACTCATACTATCTTTTCCACCTATAGCTGGAGTTTCGAACTCAAGTTGTGCTTCAACTCCTCCTAATAATGCAGCAAAAGGTTTTCCCCATCTTGTTGAATCTTTTCCTAATTTTTCAAAATATTCTTGAAAAGATAATCTTACTTTTTTATAACTTCCACCTAATGCAACAATTTTTGCTAAAGATTCTATTACTGCATACTGAGCTCCTAAATATGGAGAGTATTCTGATATTAGTGGGTTATAACCATAAGTCATTATTGAACAAGTATTTGTAAATTTATCTGTTGGAAGCTTTTGAACACTTCCCTCTGACTCAGTTAATTGATACTTTCCTCCATATGGCATCAGTACTGTACTTCTTCCTATTGAAGCATCAAACATCTCAACCATTCCTCTTTGAGAAGCTACATTCATATCTTGTAAAATTTTTTCTACTTTTTCTTTTATATTCGTTACTTGGTTTTCTAAAAATGGATTTTCTTTTTCTGAAGATACAACTGTTACATCTTGAATTTGTCTAACACCATTTGTATCTAAGAAATCTCTTGAAATATCCACAAGTGTTTCATTTTTATATTTTATTACTAATCTTTCTTCTTCTGTTATTACAGCTACCAATGCGGACTCTAAGTTTTCTTCTTTAACTAACTTTTGAAATTTTTCTACATCTTTTGCTTCTACTACTACAGCCATTCTTTCTTGAGACTCTGATATAGCTAATTCAGTTCCATTAAGCCCTAAGTATTTAACTGGTACTGTATCTAAATTTATTTCTACTCCTCTTGCAATCTCTCCAATAGCAACACTAACTCCACCTGCTCCAAAATCATTTGATTTTTTTATAAGCTTTGTTACTTCTGGATTTCTAAATAACCTTTGAATTCTTCTCTCTACTGGTGCATTTCCTTTTTGAACCTCTGATGAACATTTAGTTAATGACGTTTCATTATGTTCTTTAGATGATCCAGTTGCTCCTCCTACACCGTCTCTCCCTGTTTTTCCTCCAAGTAAAATTACTATATCACCTGGAACAGGGCTTTCTCTTCTTACATATTCTTTTTTTACTGCTCCAACAACTGCCCCAACTTCCATTCTCTTAGCTTTATACCCATTATGATAAATTTCTTTTACGAAAGTTGTTGTTAACCCTATCTGATTTCCATATGAAGAATATCCATGAGCTGCTCCTTTAGATATTTTTTCTTGTGGTAATTTATTTGCTAATGTTTCCTCTATGCTTTCAGTTATATCTCCTGCTCCTGTAACTCTCATAGCTTGATAAACGTATGCTCTTCCTGATAGTGGATCCCTTATTGCTCCTCCTACACAAGTACTTGCTCCTCCAAATGGTTCAATCTCTGTTGGATGATTATGAGTTTCATTTTTAAACATCAATAACCATTTTTCTAATTCTCCATCAACATCTACTTCTATCTCAATACTACATGCATTTATCTCTTCTGATTCCTCTAAATCATCTAATTTTCCCATTGACTTTATATATCTTCCACCAATTGTTGCCATATCCATTAAAGTTAAAGGTTTATCTTCTCTACCTAATTTTATTCTCATATCTATATATTTTTCAAAAGCATCTTGAATATTTTTTGTTAAATCTCCACATTCAATTTTTATATTTTTTAAATACGTTTCAAATGTTGTATGTCTACAATGATCAGACCAATAAGTATCTAAAACTTTTATCTCAGTTTCTTTTGGATCTCTTTTTTCTTCGTCTTTAAAATAATTTTGAATATGTTTTAGGTCTTCAAGACTCATAGCTAATCCATGTTCTGATAAAAATTTTTCTAATTCTTCTAAGCTTTTATTTATAAATCCTACATAAGTTGGTACGGGTTCTATATCAACATTCTCTTCTAATATTAAAATATTTAAATTTTTTTCTCTAGTTTCTATAGGATTTATCAAATAATCTTTTATTTTATCAAAACTTCTTATCTCTCCATGAAAAATTAAAAGCTTACCACTTTTTATCTGAACACCAGCTTTATTATTTAATAACATTAAGCATTGCTCTGCAGAATCAGCTCTTTGATCATATTGTCCTGGCAAAAATTCCATTGCTAAATATTTTTTTCCATCTAAATCAACTTCTTCATAAACATCATCTGTCACTGGTTCAGATAAAACTTTATTTTTTAAAAGATTTAAATCCTCCTCTGTACAGTTAAAAATATCATATACATTATATAAATCTATTTTACTTATTCTATCCTCTTTTAAATTTTCTAAAAGCTCACTCTTTAGTCCTAAACTCTCTACTTGAAATCCATCCTTTTTCTTAACAAATACTCTTTTATTCATTATTCCTCCCTAAAATGAATCAGCTTTTGAAATTAGCTCTTCTAGATTTTCACCACAATAGTTTATATGGCCCATTTTTCTATCCTTTTTCCACTCTGACTTTCCATATATGTGAACGTTAGTATTGTCCTCTTTTTTAATTTTTTTTAATTTCTCTTGATCTTCACCCATTATATTTAGCATTACTACTTGTGTTAAAAGTTTTATTTCAGGTAATTTTTCACCTAAAATCCCCATTAAATGGATATCAAACTGAGAATAATTACACGCATCCATTGTATAATGAGCACTATTATGAGGCCTTGGTGCCATTTCATTGAAATATATTTCATTCTCTTTAATGAAAAATTCTATTCCTAATGGACCATATATGTTTAATCTCTTTATAATCTCCTGAGATGTTCTTTCCACTTCTTCTAAAATATCTTTCGATACTCTTGCAGGAACTATAGTTTTATTTAAAATTCCATTTTTATGGATATTTTCTCCAATTGGAAAGCTTACTATGTCTTCATTTATTCCTCTAACAACTAAGCATGAAACTTCTTTATCAAATTTAATCATCTCTTCTAAAATATACTCTATATTTTCATTCAGATTAATACTTTTTAAATCTTTTTCTTCTAATAACTTCCACTGGCCCTTTCCATCATATCCTCCTGAACAAGTTTTTAAAATAGATGGATATCCAATTTCGTCAATAGCTTTCTTTAACTCCTCTAAATTTTTAACACCTTTAAATTTTGCAGTTTTAACTCCAATCTCTTTTACCGCTTCTTTTTCTCTAACTCTATGTTGACTTAAATATAATGGTCTTTTTCCTTGAGGAATATTTCCACTATTTTCTTTTAAGTACTCTATTATTTCACTTGGTACATTTTCAAACTCATATGTTATCACATCAGTAATTTCACATAACTTTTTTAAACTCTCTTTATTATTGTATTCAGCTTTAATATGCTTGTCAGCACTAAACCTTCCACATGAATCTGGATTAGGATCTAAAATTATCGTTTCACAGTTTAATTTTTTTCCTGAGTCACACAACATCTTAGCTAGTTGTCCACCACCTAAAATTCCAATTCTTCTAGATTTTTTCATCTAAAATCATCCTTTCCATATTTTCTCTATATTCAACAATTTTTTCTGCTAACTTTTCATTCTTTAAAGCTAATATCTTTATAGCTAATAATGCCGCATTTTTAGCTCCTCCTATTGCTACAGTTGCCACAGGAACACCTTCAGGCATTTGAACAATTGATAAAAGTGAATCTATTCCTTTTAAAATCTTACTTTCAATAGGTACTCCAATAACTGGTAAGTCAGTTAAACTAGCAACCATCCCTGGTAAATGTGCTGCTCCTCCCGCTCCCGCTACTATAACTTCTAACCCTCTTTTTTTAGCTTCTTTCGCATAGTCAAACATTAAATTAGGAGTTCTATGTGCTGAAACTATTTTTATCTCATATTCAACTCCAAAATCTTTTAAAATATCTACACATTCATTCATAGTTGGTAAATCAGATTTACTTCCCATTATTACACCTATTTTCACTCTTTATCCTCCCTAAAGTTAAAAATAAAAAACGCACATTACTAAAAAGGTTACAACTATCCCTTTTTAATAATCTGCGTTTTTACACACTTATTCCATTTATTAGTTTTTTTATTTTTTATCTTTTCTTTTTTATGTTTTCTCGTTATTATTAACACTTGATTGACTCCCCTTTATTTTTTGGGTCAACAAAAAAAGTCTATAAAAAAAGGAAATTACAACAGTAATTTCCTACAAGATTAAATTTAAAATATATCAAAAAAACATACATTCAAAATTCATCCTTGTAGTCTGCCAATTTACGGTAGCAGGTAGAGACTCGTTGACCTTATTTCAACTATTATACAAGTTTTATTTATTTTGTTTTTTAATACTTTTCCTATTTCAATACTAACACACTGTTCTATTTTTTTCAACTATTATTT
>NZ_CAMQXC010000134.1 GCF_947038635.1 uncultured Cetobacterium sp.
ATTATCTACTCTAACATTTATTAATAGTTGTGGCCAATCTACTATCTCTCCTACTAATTCATCTAGTGATTTTCCTGAATCTCTTATAGCCTCTACTAGTTTAACAGATGTCAATACTCCATCTCCTGTAGTTCCAAAATCTGATAGTATTATATGACCTGATTGTTCTCCACCTATGTTTACATTAAGTTCTTTCATTTTTTCAAGAACATATCTATCTCCAACATTCGCTCTTATTAAATGAATTCCTTTATTTGATAAATAACTTTCAAATCCCATATTACTCATAACAGTTGTTACAACTTGATTATTTTTTAGCTCTCCTCTATCTTTCATTCCTAAAGCTAATACAGCAATAATCTTATCTCCATCTATTATATTCCCATTTTTATCTACAGCAATTAATCTGTCTGCATCTCCATCATAAGCTAATCCCAGATCTGCTTCATATCCCATAACAACTTTAGATAATATTTCTGGATGCGTTGATCCACATCTAACATTTATATTTTTACCGTTTGGAGCATCATTTATTATAACTATCTCTGCTCCTAAAGCTAAAAATACCTCTTTTGCTACTCTATAAGCTGATCCATTAGCTGCATCTAAAATAATTTTCATACCTGAGAAATCACCTTTTACTGTTGAAACAACGTGATCTCTATAAAGATAGTACTCATCTTCTGCATAAGTAAATCTTCCAACTTCATCACCAGCAATAGGATCTTTAGTTATTTCTTCCACATTATCCATTAGCTTTTCTATTTCTAATTCAACTTCATCTGGTAATTTATACCCATCTTCCCAAAATATTTTTATTCCATTATCTTTTGCTGGGTTATGAGAAGCTGATATCATTATTCCAGCTTTTGCTGTACTCTTTTCTGTTAAATAAGCAACTCCTGGAGTTGGAATAACTCCCACAAAATCTATGTTTATTCCCATAGAGTTTAATCCAGCTGTTAATGCTGATCTTAACATATACCCTGATCTTCTTGTATCAGATCCCATTATTACTCTAATTCTTTTTTTATCTGGATATTCCTTTTTTAAAGTATATCCTAATGCATAACCTAATTTTAATGCTAATTCAACAGTTAACTCCTTATTAGCCTCTCCTCTTATTCCATCTGTTCCAAAATATTTTCTCATTTTAATACTCTCTCCCTTCTAAGTTGTAATTTTTCACATATGTACCCTGTTATTAACCCTGAAATACATCCCATAAACAGAAATCCCCAAATAAATATGAAAATTGATTTACTCATAATACTAATACTTCTAAAAAGTAAAAAGTAAACAACTATTAGTTGTGTTAAATTATGTACAAAAGCTCCTGCTATACAGATAGCAATCAGCGATAGATTCTCTCTATATCTAAATAATAAAATGGTCAAGAGGGTACTAGCCCCTCCTGAAATTAAACTTATTATAAAGCTTGGTGAAAAAAGTGTTCCTAACATCATCCCTTGAATAAAAACTCTAAGTAATAAAATTTCTATTGCCATTTTTTCGTCAAATTTTTCTAAAGCTATTATTGTTGCAATATTTGCTAACCCTAACTTCATCCAAGGAAATGGTTTTGGAATTAGTGTTTCTATCAATGATAAATAAAGAGCTAATAGCACAAATGCTGTTAGATATCTCCTTCTTTTATCTGTCATTATTACACCTTTAAATCAGTATTCATTCCTAATAATTCTTTATTCTTTTCAAGAATAGGATTTACTTCTGATTCTAAGAAGTCTACTACTTGCGCTGGAGCAAATCCAATAAAGTTTTTAGGGTCTAAAATTTCCATTAATTTTTCTCTATCTATATCAAAAGATAAATCATTAATAATTCTTTCTATCAAATCATTTTCTAATCCTTCAACTTTAACTTGTTTCCCAGCTTCCATTGAATGAACTCTTATTAACTCATGAAGTTCTTGTCTGTCTCCACCTTTTTTTACACCTTCCATTATTATATACTCTGTTGCCATAAATGGAAGTTCTGCCATAATGTGCTTTTCTATCATTTTAGGATAAACTACTAAACCTTCTAAGATATTTTTCCAAATAATTAAGATTGCATCTACAGCTAAGAATCCTTGTGGTAATGCTAATCTTTTATTTGCTGAATCATCAAGTGTTCTTTCAAACCATTGAGTTGAGGCTGTCATAGCAGTGCTTTGTTGTAATGCTATTACAAACTTTGCTAAAGATGATATTCTTTCACTTCTCATTGGATTTCTTTTATAAGCCATTGCAGATGATCCGATTTGGCTTTTTTCAAATGGTTCTTCTATCTCTTTTAAATGTTGTAATAATCTTAAATCATTTGTAAATTTGTGAGCTGACTGAGCTATATTACTTAGTAAATTGGATATTTCAGAATCAATTTTTCTATCATATGTTTGACCTGTAACTAAAAATCTCTTATTGAATCCCATTTTCTCTGCTACTCTTTCATCTAACTCTTTTACTTTTTTATAATCTCCATTAAATAATTCTTGGAATGATGCCTGTGTTCCAGTAGTTCCCTTTACTCCTCTAAATCTTAAAGTATCTTGTCTAAATTCTAACTCTTCTAAATCTAAAATTAAACTCTGTAACCAAAGTGTTGCTCTTTTACCAACTGTTGTTAATTGTGCAGCTTGAAAATGTGTAAATCCTAACGTCGGTAAATCTTTATATTCATTTGAAAACTTTGCTAACCCATCCATAACATTAATTAATTTTTTCTTTAAAATATTTAAAGCTTCTTTTATTTGAATTAAATCTGTATTATCTCCAACATAAGCACTTGTTGCACCTAAGTGAATTATCGGCATAGCTTTAGGCGCAGCTGTTCCAAATGTATGTACATGAGCCATTACGTCATGTCTAAATTTTTTCTCCATTTCATCTGCTAGTTCATAATCAATATTATTTATATTAGCTTTCATCTCTGCTAGTTGCTCATCTGTAATGTCAAGCCCTAACTCCTTTTCAGTTTCAGCTAAAACATACCATAATTTTCTCCAAGTTGAAAATTTAAATTTTGGTGAAAATATTTCTAGCATCTCCTTTGAGCTATATCTTTCTGCTAAAGGATTCGAATAAATTTCTTTGTTCATTATAAGTTTTCCTCCTAAATATATATTAATTTCTTTCTAGTGACATCAAAATTGCTGCTTCTCCATTAGGATAATAGTTTTTTCTTTTTCCCACATTTACAAACCCTATTTTTTCATAAAAACGCATTGCTATTTTATTACTTTCTCTAACTTCTAAAAATAAATTTTGTTTCCAATTATTTAAATAAAAATTTATTAGTTGTTCACCTATTCTCTTATTTCTAAATTCTTTTTTTACAGCTATCTTCATTATTTCATAAAGATCATATGAATCATGTAAAATTAAATATCCTTTTACATCCTCATCAAAAACTAAAACTTTATACTCTTTTTTATTTACCATATCTTTTAAAGTTTCAAAAGTATAATAACTTTCTAAAAATATCTCTTGCTCTAATAAATTAATTTTTTTTAATATATCTTCGTCACACTTATCAATTTCTATAATCATCTATTTTAATAATCCTATTCTATTTAATGGCCAAAATCTAACAAGGGCTTTTCCTTTAATTCTACTATCTTTTACAAATCCCCACATTCTTGAATCATAACTACCGTTTGTATTATCACCTAAAGCTAAATAGTAATCCTCATTTAAAGTTTTTGTCACTGTTTCACCTTTTAACAGTTTATTTAAAACATCTTGATCATGTATAAAATCAAGTATCATTCCCGTAGGTACTCCATTAACTAAAAATTTTACATCTGGTAACAGTTGAGACACATATGCTCCATTTTCTTTTAAAAGACTTTGAACTTTTGCTACATCAATATTTTCTTTTTCAAATGTATCATTATAATTTTGTCCAGGTACAATTGTTATTATATCGCCCTTTTTAGGAACTATCCATTCATTATAACTTAATTCTCCTAACGGAGTATATTCTCTCTCTGATATTTTCTTTCCATCTATAAACAATCTATCGTATTTTATTTGTACTTTTTCTCCAGGTAATCCCATCAATCTCTTAGTATATAAAACTTTATCCTCAATAGGCTCTTTAAAAACAATTATATCTTCTCTTTCTGGAGCTTTAAAATTATATACCACCATATTTCCAAAAAGTCTATCTTTAGGGATAATAGTAGGTATCATTGATCCTGTTGGTACTAAAAAATTTCCTATATAGAATTTTTGAATGATTAAAACTAAAATTAACGCACTTCCTAAGCTCTCAACTAATTTAATAGTTTTTCTTAAAATTTTTTCAGATGTTTTTCCATTTAAATTAAACTTATTAACAAGATAATCTTCAAATATAGTTCTTTTTTTGTCTATTTTAGCAACAATTTTTTTTTCTTTTACAAATATGTATATAAAAAATGCTGTTAAAATTACATAAAATATTGTATTTAAAATTATATTCTCTCTGCTCATAAATCCACTCCTCTAGTCAATTTATTTATATTTTAACACAAAAAAAAGAAAAAAGCTAAGGAATTGTTCTTCCTTAGCTTTAGAAATCTTACTTTCTGATCTCTTTGATTCTTGCTTTCTTTCCAGAAAGTCCTCTTAAGTAGTAAAGTTTTGATCTTCTTACTTTTCCTATCTTTAAAACTTCGATCTTATCGATCATAGGCGAGTTCATAGGAATGATTCTCTCTACTCCAATTCCACCAGTTACTTTTCTTATTGTGAAAGTCTTTGCAATTCCTCCACCATTTACTCTAATTACTACACCTTCGAATAACTGTATTCTTTCTTTGTTACCCTCTACAACTTTGTAGTAAACTCCAATAGTATCTCCAGCTTTGAATTCTGGAATGTCGTTTCTTAAGTAGTTTTGCTCTACTAATTGAATTAATTTTTCTTTCATTTTAGCCTCCCTGAATATTCATTTAATATTCCATTAAAGCGGAATATTCGTTTTAATAACTATATAAGTGTATCACAAAATATTAACTTTGTCAATTTAGAAGATTAAAATTTGAAATTAAAGTTTAATATTGGTAATACTTCAAAAAGTTCACTATTATCTGCCATATTTACAAGTCCTATTTGTAATCCTTGTAAGTTTTCTGCCATATTTACAAATCCTAACTGTAGTCCTTTTATTTGACTAGCTTTATTAAAGAAACCAAACTGTACTCCAGTTCCTCTTTCTGTAAAGTTAGCTCCTCCTACTTGAACTCCTTTTGTATTATGCTCAACCATGTTAATTAATCCAAATTGAACTCCAGTCATATTTCCACCAACACTGTTAAATGTTAATGGTAAAAAGAACCATCCTAACTTTGCTCCTTCGAAATTCCCCTCAGTTCTATCATAAAAAGATCCTATTGATAAGCCTTTAAAATTTTGCTTTTTATTAGCTATTATATTTACATCTAATCCCTCTACATTTTGATTTTCAGTATATATAAGACCTAATCTTACACCTTTTACACTTGTTGATGGCCCATTTAATTGTGTCGGTGATAATAACCCTAATTCTAAACTCTCCGCTCCAAAAGAAGCTAATGATAATCCTAATAATCCTGTTACTAATTTCTTTTTCATTAAAATCCCCTTTAATATTTTTAATTCTTTTTTTACAAAAAATAAAAAAATGGCGCTTCTTGCTGGGCTCGAACCAGCGACAAC
>NZ_CAMQXC010000135.1 GCF_947038635.1 uncultured Cetobacterium sp.
CCTTTTGAAGCCTCAGTTAGTAAAGAAGAGGAGAATATAACTTCCCCTCTTAAACTAACTAAGCCATATTTTATCTCTGTTCCTCCAATATCTATGGCTATTATATTCATTAATTATCTCCTATAAAAAGTTTCTTCCAATCTCTTTTGCTGCTTCTATTTTTTTTGCTGATAATTTTTTCATTGGTAATCTACAGTATCCTATTGCATCTACACCTTTTAATTTTAAAATTTCTTTTATTGTTTGATAAAGTCCATTTCCTAAAATTGCCTCAATTATATCATTTAAATAAGTCTGTCTTTCTCTTGCAGTAGCTAAATCTCCAGCTTTCGTTGCATCAAAAACTTCTCTAGCAATCTTTCCTGTTACGTTATATGTACTTCCTATTGCTCCATCTACACCTAATGCTACTGCTGGTAATAACATCTCATCAAATCCTGCATAGATCAATTTATGAGGGAAAGCTTTTCTAACTCTTTCTAAAAGATAGAAATCCCCTGCTGTAAACTTAATACCAATAATTTTATCATGACAAAGTAGTTCTCCAAATTGCTCAACATTCATATTAACTCCAGTTAAAAAAGGAATTGAATAGATTATCATATTATTATTAGTTTCATTTACTATTGTCATATAGTAGTTTTTTATCTCTTCAAAATCAAATTTATAATAGAATGGTGTTACTGCTGATAATGAATCATATCCTAATTCAGTTGCATATTTTCCTAACTCAACAGCCTCATATAAATTAATTGATCCTACTTGGGCAATCAATTTTACATCGTCTTTAGCCTCATCCTTTACAATTTCAAAAATTCTTTTCTTCATTTCTGTTGAAATCATAAAATTTTCACCAGTACTTCCACCTACATATAATCCATCAACCTTCATTTCATCAATATTGTATCTTACAATATTTCTTGTTCCTTTTTCATCTAAGTTTCCATTTTCGTCAAAAGAGATTAGTAATGCTGAATAAATACCTTTCATTTTTTCCTCCAAGTTTTTTATTTTAATAAGTTTAAGGCCCACTGATAAATCAGATCCTCTAGTCCATTAATGTTCTCGTGACCAAAATCTGGATATATAATATGCTCTTTTTTACTTTTTATATTATTATAAACTGCAAATTGTGTTGATGGTGGGCATACTCTATCCATTAATCCAGTTACCATTGTCACCTCTCCCTTTATATTTTCTACAAAGTTTTTTACATCTATATATCCTAGTGTTTCAAAGAACTTATTTTCATTTTTATGTTGTGGATCATACCATCTAAAAAAATCTCTTAATTCTTGATATGCAAAATCTCCTAAATCTAAATTCCAAACTCTCTTAAAATCTGATAAATATGGATAAATTGCAAATACTTTAAAAACTCTATTTTCTAGAGCTGCTGAAACTAAAGATATTGCTCCACCTTGTGAATAACCTAAAGTTGATATACATGATTTATCAATATCTTTCATTTGAAAAATAATATCTAATAATCTCACTGCATCTAAATAAACTTTTCTATAATAACTTTTTTTAGGTCCCTCTAACAAACCTCTAACTAAATTTCCAGTTCTAAAGTATTCATCGCCACTTTTTCCCATTTGATCTCTACAAT
The DNA here is from genome assembly GCF_947038635.1 of uncultured Cetobacterium sp. Lineage (GTDB taxonomy): Bacteria > Fusobacteriota > Fusobacteriia > Fusobacteriales > Fusobacteriaceae > Cetobacterium_A. Next base: position 1,613 of record NZ_CAMQXC010000135.1, read on the forward strand.
CCATGGCAAAATAAGCAATTCCTGATGCTGGATATATCATTCGTCTAGACCAATCTCCACCATTTCCTCCATATCCATGAAATTCTACTAGTGCCGGTACTGGCTTTGATATATTTTTAGGTAATAACATTTTTACATAAATTTTTTCATTATCAATTCCTTTAAATATTAAATCATAGCAATCACATAATGGTGTTTGAAACTCTGCAGGAGTAATTACTACTCCTGCTTCAGTTTCTCTCAATTCATCTAATGATTCTTGCCAAAATTCAAACATATTTAAAGGAGTTGGATTGGTTCCTCTATATTTTTTTAATTCATCTAATGGCAAATCAATATTAGGCATAATCTATCAAGCTCCTAATATTAAGTTAGGTATGAATAAAACAATCTGTGGAAATATTGTTAATAAAACTAATGTTAATATTATTGGTATTAATAATGGAATTACACCTCGGGTTATCGTGCTGACAGGTATTTTCCCCACTCTTGAAACAACAAATAAAGCCATTCCCATTGGAGGTGTTAAAATTCCTATCATTAAATTTAAAGTACTTAAAACTCCAAAGAATACTGGATCTATTCCAAATTGAACTACTACTGGTATTAGCATAGGAAGAACTAAAACTTGTAAAGCTAATGCTTCTATAAATGTTCCTAAGAAAATTAACAGTAAATTTATCATTACTAAAACCATTAATGGAGATTTTCCAAATGTTAAAAATACTTCCGCTATTTTCATTGAAATCTGTTCTCTTGCTATAACTTGACCAAAGAAAGTAACTCCCATAATCATTAAAACTGTTACACCACTTATTTTTATAGTTTCTATAACATCTTTTACAAAGCCTTTCACAGTCAACTCTTTATATACAAAGAATCCTAATCCCATTGAATAACAAGTAGCTATTACTGCAGCTTCTGTTGGTGTAAAATATCCTGAAAAAATTCCACCTATTATTATGAATGGTGTCAATAGTGCCCAAAATGATTCCTTAAAAGATATCCATCTTTCTTGCATCGTTGCTTTAGGAGCTCTTTTATATCCTCTTTTTTTACAGATAAAATAATTCATTATCATAAGAGCAAAAGTTAAAATTATTCCAGGAACAAATCCACCTAAAAATAATCTTGCAATAGATTGATCTGCTATAACTCCATATATAATCATTGTTATACTTGGAGGAACTAATGGTCCAATTATACATGAAGCTGCTGTTAATCCTCCACATAAATCATCATCGTATCCTTCATCTCTCATTGCTTTTATCTCAAGTTGTCCTAATCCTCCTGCATCAGCTAGAGCAGATCCAGACATCCCTGAAAATATTAAGCTTGCGAATATATTTACATGTCCCATACCACCTGTATAATGTCCTAATAAAGCTTTAGCAAATCTAAATATTCTCTCTGTTATTCCAGAGCTATTCATTAAAACTCCTGTTAAAACAAAGAATGGAACACTCAATAAACTAAAACTATCTAAACTATCAACTAAAAGTGAACCTACAAAATAAACTACATTCCAGTCTGTAAGTGCAAAGAATAATAATGTGGCAAATACCAATGAGAATCCAACAGGAACCCCAACGAATATTAACCCAAACCACGATAAAAATGTTACTAATGTTAACATTCTTTACTCACCACCTTTTCGTCACTTTCAGTCTCTACATGTTTAGGAGAAATAATAAATTTTCCCTCTTTATAGTCTTCTCTAAGAACCTGAAAAAATCGTATTAACATCAATGTTGCTATTAAAGGAAGAGCTATATACATCCATCCAGCAGATATTTTCAGTGCGATTAATTGGAATATTTTTTTTCTTAAAAATAATTTATAACCTATTTGAATCATTGCAATTAACGATATAAAAACAACAGACTGAATAAATGTATTAGCTATTTTCAGTCCTTTTCCTGAAAATTTATTATATAGAAAATCTATAAATACATGCTGTCTATATTTTACCCCTATACTAACTCCTAACATTCCAACATATGTAAATAATAAGATAGCTAACTCTTCACTCCAAACTAGAGGAGAATCAAATATTTGTCTAAAAACAATTTGAGCTACAAGTATTACAAACATCATTATGAAAAGTATAGCTCCTATAATTTCCTCTAAGTTATTTAAAATTCGTTTTATATTCATATCCAACTCCTATACTATCACTCTCTATTTAACCGCTATAATCTCTTCTAATCCTGCTTTACCAACTTTTCCATTATTCTTCATATAAACTTCATAAAATGGTTGCATTGCAGTTCTAAATGGATCTAAATTAGGATTTGTAACTGTAACTCCTTGTTCTTTAAAGAAATCAATTAATCCTGCTTCTTCATCCACAAATAGCTTTGTATGATATTGTGCTGCTAACTCTGATTCTTGTTTTACTAATTCTTGTAAGTTTTTTGGTAATTTTTTCATACTTGAGTTACTAATTAAATATAGTTGATCGTTTAATATATGATTTGTCATTGCTAAATATTTTTGAACTTCGTAGAACTTTTGAGCTCTAATTGCTGATAATGGATTTTCTTGCCCATCAACTGAGTTTGTTTGTAGTGCTAAATATACCTCTGAAAATGCCATTGGTGTTGGAGATGCTCCTGTATTTTTAGCATATTCTAGGTTTGCGTCAGCTTTAGGAACTCTTAATTTTAATCCCTTCATATCTTCAATCGCATTTATTGGTCTATTTGTTGTTGTTTGTCTCGTACCATTATAAGCTTGAGATAAAATCTCTATATTTAAGTTATCATTTATTTTCTTCTGTAAATTTTTTCCAAACTCTGTATCAAATGTTGCTTTTTTCATATGATCAAAATCTTGAATTACATATGGTAACGAATAAACTTGAGCTTCTGGAAAAAATATATTAAATCTTCCAATCTCAGCAAATCCCATATCTAAAACTCCTGCTGATAATTGTTCTAACATTGATCTGTCATCTCCAAGTTGAGCTCCTGGATATAATTCTACTACAATTTGACCGTTTGATTTTTCTTTTAGATTATTTGCTAAATATTCCGCTGCTTTGTACTCATTTGAACTTGTGTTTGCCACTAATCCCATTTTTAATTTATAAACCTTTTCGTTTGCCCCAAATGCTACCATCCCAAATATTAACGTTAATCCAGCTACTTTTAACACTCTTTTCATTGAAATTTCCTCCCTTAGAATTTACTTTTGATTTTATATAATAATCTCAAATTTTAATTCAAACTTTCTTTAAAAAGTATATCTATTTTAGTTTGATATTCATGAGATCTTTTTAAACTTGTTTTATATAATGCTTCAAAAATTTTTTTTCCTGCTATGTATCCTTGGTTATAGAAATCTTCTGATACTGTTGCTACAACTTTATCATTTTCAATTAGTCCCCGTATTTTTTCATTAAAGCCGTTTGTTACAAACTTATAATTATCCTTCCCTATCTCCCCAAGATATTCAATTATTTCTGGAGCATATCTATTTATATATATTCCTTCTATACCATCTGAAAGATAATTTAAAATTTGACTCTTGTCTTCCAATAATTTTTTTATTTTTATTGGTCCTTGAAACTTTCTATCTAATTCTTTTAATTTTTCTAAGACACCTTTTAAATATTTTCTTGATGAAATTAAATCATCTCCCGCATCTATAACTAATATATTTTTATCAATTTTAACTACATTTGATAAAACATCTGCTGCTATTCTTCCGGATTTTTCATATTTTGAATCTATATATGTGTCTTCTTCAAAAAGCTGTTTTCCGATAGATACAATTTTTAAATCATTTTTTATTGGTTGTAAAATTTTAATTATTTTCTCACTATCTAGTGGGATTATTATTAATCCATGAATTCTTTTTTCTAAAGATTTTTTTAAAAGTTCAATTTGTCCTTCGCTATCATTTATATCAACTTCTAAAACTTTGATTTTTATTCCATATGCTTTTACTTCTTCTTGAAAATCTTTCAATCCACTTTTCAATTGCTTAGAATATTCTTCATTAATTGATCTTACTATAATAGCTACTATTG
>NZ_CAMQXC010000136.1 GCF_947038635.1 uncultured Cetobacterium sp.
GGAGCTATCGAGGAAAATATTGAATTTAAATTAGGAAATGGAATTAGTAGAATAATTAAAGATGAGAACAACAGAATTTCTGGATTAGAGATAAAGAAGTGTTTAAGTCTATTTGATGAAAATGGAAACTTCAATCCTCAATTTGATGAGAATGTAAAAGAGATTATAGAGATAGATACACTTGTATTTGCTATCGGTCAAGGAGTAGATAACTCATTTGATGCAGATAAAAAATTAGCAACAAGAAGAAATGGAACTTTCGAATCTGATAAATTAACTATGCAATCTGCAAGTAATGAAAAAGTTTTCGTAGCTGGAGATTGTGCAAATGCATTTATTGTTATTGAAGCAATGGCAGAGGGAAGAAGAGCTGCTAAATCAATTGATAGATTCTTAAATGGAAAGAATTTAGAAGAGGGAAGAACAATAGAATCTGAGGGAGGATATAAAACAAAATTATATCTACCAACTGAGTATTTACCAGAAGGATGGGATGCTGCTGAAAAAGCTGAAAGAGTAGTTCCTGGAACAACTGATGGAAATGAAAGAGTTAAAAACTTCTCAGAAGTTGAAAGAGTATTTACAAAAGAGGAAGCTACAAAAGAAGCTAGCAGATGTTTACAATGTGAGTGTAAGCTTTGTATGAAAGAGTGTATAATGTTAAATGATTATACTGATTGTCCAAAGACTTTATTTAAAGAGTATATTGAAAAAGGTTGCGAAGAGATGGATGCTAAAATAGCTTATTCTTGTAATATGTGTGACCAATGTACTTTAAAATGTCCAAAAGATTTTGATATTAAATCAAACTTTGGTGCTATGAGAAGTGAGTATATTAAAGATAATGGTGGAAAATCTCCAATGAAAGGGCATAAAGCTATAGAGGTTCACCAATATTTAGGATATTCTAAAATGTTTAACACAACAAATGCAGCTCCAAACGGAAAGAAAACAAAATATGTATTCTTCCCAGGATGTTCTTTACCATCATACAACTCAGTTGCTGTTGGAAATATTATGGATCACTTACAAGATAAATTAGGTGGAGAAGTTGGTTCTCTATTAAAATGTTGTGGAAAACCACCTAAAGCTTTAGGACAAGATGATCTATTTAAAGAGAGATTTAAATCTGTTCAAAAAGAATTAGATAAAGTTGGAGCTGAAACTGTTATTGTTGCATGTCAATCTTGTTACGGAATATTTAATATGTACGCAAAGCAAAATGTAGTATCACTTTGGGAGTTATTACCAGAGATTGGATTACCTGAATCTCAAATCGGTGTAGGAAAAGGTTCAGATGTTAAGTTTAATATTCATGATTCTTGCTCAATTAGAAAGCAAACAAAAATCCATGATGGAATTAGATGGATTATGTCTGAGTTAGGATATGATGTAGAGGAGTTAGAAAACTCAAGAGATAAAACAAGATGTTGTGGTTTTGGTGGGATGATTGTTCCAGCTGTACCAGAAGTAGCTAAAAAAGTTATGGATAGAAGAGCTGCAGAAACAACAACAGGACATATGGTAACTTACTGTGCTGCATGTAGAGAATCTATGGAAAAAGGACATACTGATGCTCTTCACATAGTTGATTTAATATTTGGAGATAAATATGATAAATCAAAAGCAAGTAATAGAAATATGGGACCAGCAAAACAATGGTTAACAAGATATAAATCAAAAATGGAACTTAACAAAAGAAAATAAATATAAAATCTGGAGGATTAAAGTGAAAAGAAGTTTAATTTTAGGATCATTATTATTATCAATGGTAGCTTTTGGAAAAGATTATACTCAGTATAAAAGTGACAAATTAGTTAGCGGTGAAGTTGCAAAGCAAATGATAGAAACAGATAAAAATGTTGTAGTTATAGATGTAAGACCAGAAGCAAAGTTTTTAATTGGAAATGTTGAAGGTTCTTATAATATGTGGAGACCAGATATGGAGCCAAAAGATAAAAGATATGGTGAAATTGGTGGAATGAGAGCTTCTAGAGAAGAGATGGAAACTGAATTAAATAAAATGGGTGTTACTAAGGATTCGACTTTAATTTTAATTGGTGACAATTTAGATGAGTACAGACTTTGGTGGATACTTGATATGTATGGAATGGACAATGTAAAAGTTGTTGATGGTGGATACTCAGCTTTAAAAGATGCAGGAGTTAAAACAAAATTTGGAAAAGAAGCTGCTGAAAAGCAAGGGGATTTTAAATTTTCTAACAATCCAGACAAAGATACTTTAGCAACAATAGAAACTGTGGAAACAGCAATAAATAATCCAGCAGATGTTATAGTAGATACAAGAAGTAAGAAAGAGTTCACAGGTGAAGATCTTAAAAAAGGTGCAGTTGTAAAAGGAAGAATTCCAGGAAGTGTTTGGGTAGAATGGACTGAAGCTTTAAATAGCGATAAAACAATGAAATCTTATGATGAGTTAGTTGCACTTTATACTAAACAAGGAGTAACTCCAGATAAAGAGGTATTACCTTATTGTCAATCAGCAGTAAGATCTGCACATACAACATTTGTATTAAAAGAACTTTTAGGATATCCAGTTGTTAAAAACTACGATGGGTCTTGGATTGAATGGTCTTATGCAGCAAAAGATGGAAAAGTAAAAGTAGAAACAGGAGAGTAAAATGAGCCAGAAGAAAAACCCTATTAAATTAATAATAATAGTTTGTATTTTAGCAGCTGTTATATTTGGATTAGCAAAATCAGGAGCTTTAGAATATTTAAAAGATAGACAAAAATTAGAAACATTGATTAAAAGTTTAGGAATGTGGGGACCAGTTGCATATATTGGATTATACGCAGTTGTAACTACAACATGTATATCTGTATTACCTTTAACTTTAGCTGGTGGATTAATATTTGGTGCAGTAATGGGAATTATATACACAGCGATAGGAGCATGTTTAGGATTATCTTTAGCATTTTTAATAGCAAGATATATTGCTAGAAAACCTATTGAAGAAAAATTTGGAAAAACAGAAGCTTTCAAAAAAATAAATGAAGGTGTAAAAAATGATGGTTGGTTTATTCTTGCAACGACAAGATTATTACCAGTATTTCCTTTTGGAATTCAAAACTATGTTTATGGTTTAACTCCAATTAGTTTTATTCAATATTCTTTATTATCAACGATATTTATTTTACCAGGAACATCAGTGTTTGTATTATTAGCAGGAGCAGTTGCTTCAGGAGATATGAAAACAGCTGTTAAGATGTCAATAACAGCATCACTTATATTCTTTGGATTAACAATGATTACAAAATTAATTGCAAAAAAAGCAAAGAAAAACTCGTAAGAAAATAATAAATAAGTTATAATAAATAAAGGGGAGAAAGGTATCTCCCCTTATTTATTAATTGGTAGGAGGAGTAAAAATGGGAAAAAAAATTAAACTACTTACACTTTCATTGTTAGTTTTAGGAGTGCTGACAAGTTGTAATAAAAAAGAAAATAAAGATGTAAACATTTATATGTGGGGTGGATCTAAAGAGATTAATACTTTTATGGATGATGTGGTTGCTCCTAAAGTATTGGAAAATGAAAATATAAATTTAAAAAGAGTACCTATTGTAGATATAAAAGATGTTGTAAATAAATTAATAATTGAGAAACAAGCTGGTAAAAAAAATGGAGTTATAGATGTTTTATGGGTAAATGGTGAAAACTTTAAAGCTCTAAAAAATGCTGGAGTTTTAACAGAAAATACTTTAGGAAGCATTAAAAATAAAGATTTATTAAAAGAGAGTACAACAGTTAAAGATTTTGGAGAAGACATCAATGGATTAGAGGTTCCTTTTGGAGAAGCTCAGTTCAATTTTATATATAATACTAAAAATGGTGAGGTACCATTTACTGGTTGGGAGACTTTAACAGAGTATGTAAAAAAGAATCCTGGGAAATTTACTTATCCAAATGCAAGTAATTTTACAGGAAGTGCTTTTGTAAGAAACATAACAATTGATATGTTAGGTTATGATAACATTCAGAAGATGACTCCTGAAGAGTTTAAAGAAAATTTAAATATAGTTTGGAACTATTTAAATGAGATTGAGCCATATTTATGGAGAAAAGGGGAAACTTACCCTGAATCAGAGGGGAAATTAGATTTATTATACTCAGCTGGAGAGGTTGACGTAACTATGGGTTACACAATAAATAAAGTTAACTCTAAAATAGAATCAGGGGATTATCCTGAAACATCGAAAAGTTTTTTATTAGACAAAGGAACTCTGTTTAATAATCACTACTTAGCTATACCTGCAAATGCTCAAAATAAAGATGGTGCTTTAGCAGTAATAAATCAATTAGTATCACCAGATTTACAACTATTAAAACAAGAGCCTAAAAACTGGGGAGATTTTACAATTTTAGATATGAAAAAATTGCCTCCTGAAACAGTTAAAAAGTTTTTTGATTTAAATAAAAGTGGAAAAATTCCATCTCTAGAGGAGCTACAGGAAAAAAGAGTTATGGAATTAACACCTGATAAGCTTACAATTATAGAAGAGGGATGGCTAGAGAACGTTGGAAAAAATTAAAAAATTTATATATATAATGCCCTTTTTATTATATATGACGTTTTTCTTTCTATATGGTCTTTACTATGTTTTTATGACCTCTTTAGGTTACAACAGAATTTTAAGTGATTCTTGTTTTACTTTGCACTATTATAAAGATGTTCTTCATTCAAAAGAGTTTTACGAAAGTTTAATATATACTATAAAAATAAATAGTATTGCTGCTTTTTTAGCTTTTATCTTAACTATTGCTGTTATATTTCTAGTTTTTTTAAGTAAGAGAAAAGGCTATTTTTATACAAAGTTTTTTCAAAAAGTTATTGAAGCACCAGTATTCGTTCCATATTTAGTAAGTGCATATGGAATATTACTTCTACTTATGAGAAGAGGAGTAATAAGTAATTTTTTATTGAAATTAGGAGTAATATCTTCTATGGATGAGTTTCCAATATTGACAAATGATCATCACGGAATAGGGATAGTATTAACTTATGTTTGGAAGGCTCTACCTTTTATGACTATGATGAGTCTTCCTGTAGTTTTTAGAGTAGATAAAAAATGGGATTCACTAGGAAAAATATATAATCTAAGTAATATTGAATTTTTTAAAAAAATAGTTTTTCCATTAGTTTTTCCAACTTTAAGCATCAGTTTTTTTATAGTTTTAACATATCTTTTTGCAGCCTTTGAAACACCATATATTTTAGGAGTTACACATCCTAGAGTATTATCTGTATTGGTGTTTGATACATATACAAAAGGTAGCTTAGATCTAAGAGGAAAAATAATGGTTATGAATATTTTAATATCAAGTATAAGTTTATTGTTTGGTGGAATAATGTGTTTAGCTTTAAAGTTTTTTACAAAATTCCAAGAAAGAGAGTGGTAAAATGAAAAAAGTATTTTTATGGATTACATATTTTTTACTATCTCTAATATTTTTATTGCCTTTCATTGGAATATTTTTAAATAGTATGAACTTTAAAATGTGGAAATATGTTTTAACTTCAGGACAAACTTATAATAGTTTATTAACTACATTTTTAGTTGCACTAATAACTATGTTTATAAATTTTATAATAG
>NZ_CAMQXC010000137.1 GCF_947038635.1 uncultured Cetobacterium sp.
ACTCTATAGGAAAAGCTGAGGTTGTAGCTGAGTATATGATGGACGCAGTAGTAGGAGTTAGTGGAAGTTCGCCAGCATATGTTTATATGTTTATAGAGGCTTTGGCAGATGGAGCAGTAATGGAAGGAATGCCAAGAGATATGGCATATAAGTTTGCAGCTCAAGCTGTTTTAGGAAGTGCTAAGATGGTTTTAGAAACAGGTATGCACCCAGGAGCACTAAAAGATATGGTTTGTTCTCCAGGGGGAACAACAATAGAAGCTGTGAGTATTTTAGAAGAAAGAGGAATGAGAAGCAGTGTAATAGAAGCAATAAGAGGTTGTGTAGCTAAAGCTAGAAAAATGTAAGGGGGAAAAAAGTGGAGTTTAAAAATGTAAAGGTTATAAAAAAAGCAAATGTATATTTTGATGGAAGGGTAGATAGTAGAACAATTATATTTGAAGATGGAAGTAGAAAAACTTTAGGATTTATGCAAAAAGGCGAATATGAGTTTGGAACTGCAGCTCCAGAATTAATGGAAGTTTTAGGTGGAGAGATGCTAATTAAAAGAGCTCAGGACTCTGGCTTTATTAAGATAAAAGAGGGAGAAAGTTTTTCTGTAGAGGGAGATTCATCATTTAAAGTTATAGTTAATGAGTATGCAGATTACTGTTGCTCGTATAAATAAGAGATAGTTATAAAAAGGGAGCTTTTAATCAGCTCCCTTTTTAATAAAATAATTTTAGATGTTATATAGTTTTTGTTCAATCTCTTTTATAATTTTTTTCAAAACAAAAATTCTAGCATAGTATTTATCATTAGCTGGAACGATGTGCCAAGGACAAGAGGTAGTAGAGGTTCTAGAAATCATCTCTTCAACAGCTTCTTTATACTCCTTCCATTTTTCACGATTTCTCCAATCCTCTTCAGTTATTTTCCATTGCTTAGACGGAGTGTTCTCTCTTTCTTTAAATCTTTTTAGTTGCTCCTCTTTAGAGATTTGTAGCCAAAATTTAATAATAATAGAGCCGTTATTTACCCATTGAGTTTCCATATCTGTAATCTCTTGGTAAGCTCTTTTCCACTCATACTTAGTAGCAAATTTTTCAACTCTTTCTACAAGAACTCTACCATACCAAGTTCTATCAAAAATAGCTACATGTCCATATCGTGGGAAAGATCTCCAAAATCTCCAAAGATAATGCTTACTTTTTTCAACATCGTTTGGAGCAGCAATTGGGATAACATCATAACCTCTAGGATCCATTTTTTCAACAACTCTTTTAATATTTCCACCTTTTCCAGCAGCATCCCAACCTTCATAAGCTATTATAACTGGAATACGTCTAGTGTATAGTTCGTGATGAAGATCTGAGATCTTATTTTGAAGTTTTACTAACTCTTTTTTATACTCTTTTTTATCAATAGTTTTAGATAAATCAACATCATCTAAAGAGTATGGTTTTTTATAAGGAAGTAGTACGTCATCAGGTCGGACATCTTTTTGATTTAAATAGCTTTCTATTTTTTCTACAATTATTCTAAAAACTTCAGACTTTGCTCCATATAAACTATTTGAAGAGATAATATTCCAACCACAATCAAAATTGTTAGTTCGCTCAATAATATCTTCCCAATTTTCAATAATAGATTTATAATTGAAATTTTGTTTCCAAGCATAAGGAGTAACTTTCCATGATTTTGCTGGATTTTTTTTTGCTTTAAAGTATCTTTTTTTCTGAATTTTTTTAGAAACATGAAGGAAAAATTTGATGATTAACATACCGCTTCTAAGAAGAGAACGTTCGATTTTATTTATCTCTTTACATCTTCTAGTAATATCATTTTCCTCTTGAAAAGCGAGATCATACCAAGATTTATCAAAAATATGAAACTCTCCTTGTCCAGGAATATCCTCTAAATATTGTTTCAAAGGAAGATTATTTTCTGCTAAAGGGTGATTATGGTTAATAACACGGTATCCTCTAGGATCTAAAGTTACAAGAATTTCATTTATAATAGCACCTTTTCCTGAAGCTTCAAGGCCTTCAAAAATAATTAAAATGGGAATTTTTTTCTCTTTACCAACTCTTTGAAGCTCAGCAAGTTTTAATTTTAATGGCTCAATAGTTTTATGGTACTCTTTTTCTTTCATTTTTAAACAGCTTTCATTACTTAAAATACCCATAAAAAAACCTCCTTATTTTGTAAATTTCATTTCTAAAATATACAAAAGTAAGAAGGTAATTCCTGTTTTGAATTTATAATTGTTTTTCTCTATAATCTAAAAGATTTTTAATCATTAGGTCATAACGAGCTGGAAACTTTTTACTACCATTTCCAAAATATTTTTTCATAATCTCTAAATCCTCTATTTTAGAGAAATCTTCTAGAGTATTAATATTATTACTATGTAAAAGAGCAATAATTTTTGGACTAATACCTTGAGAGAATGTTATATTGAATTTTTTATTTAGATATTTTCTTAAAGATGTAGAGTTTATCTCAATTTCATGCAGAGTATTTCCTTCAATAGTATTTACAACTTTTTTCTCATACTCTGTAATCTCTTTTGAAATACTTTCAAACTCCCGATCAGCAATCTCTAAAAATCCTGCTAAAAGTTTAAATCTTCTTTTTATATCTGTTGGGAGTTGTCCACTAAATTTATAGTTTTTATCGTGCTCTACTTCAGCCCAAGCGTGCTGTAGTATAGTTCTAACTTGAATTTCAAATTTTAATCCTTCAAATCTTTCAAATTCAGGAAGTTCTAAAAGATTTTTAGGAAGAGTTGCAACTAAATGTATAGATTTATATCCTACTTTATCTTCTCCTAAAGTGTCACTTTTATCCACACTGTTACTTTCATCGATTATAAATGTATGTCTCAAAAAATGTTCAACAATTTTAGTTTCACTTTCTAAGAATGTAATAACTCTAAGTCCACATAGATCAGTAGCTTCTTCAACACATGAATAACCTTTACGCTCTATTTTTTTTTGAAAACTTTCTCTGGTTTTAGCTCTACTAGTAATTGAATGATAGATAATTTTTTCTTTTTCAAAGGACTGCTTTAAAAAACGTTCTAATCTTTTTCCCAATTTACGATAAAGCTCTCTATTTTTTTTGTAATAGTTTAATAATTGAAATTGATTACAGTTAATTTTTTCCATAGTTACCTCACTTAAAAAAATAATATCTACATATAGTTATATCACAAAAATAAAAAAATCCTTGTTTTTTTTATTGTATAATGCTACAATAACTCAAAATAATTATTCTTAGGGAGGTGTATTAAATGAAAAAGCAATTAGATATCTTAAAAATTAATACATCTTTAACAGAAACAGTTTTATTTTGGTGGTGGCCATAGTTAGTTTGTAACCTGAGAATGCAGGATACAAACTTATTTTAGCTTGGTCAAAAAACTAAAAAAGATTGTATCTGATAGATTAAATTGAGAAAACATTTATTCCACAGATATATTTCTGTGGAATTTTTTTTTACAAAAATTAGGAGGTGTAGTAACGTGAACGACAAAAGAGAAAAGTTTAGTAACAAAATCGGATTTATTTTATCATGTGTAGGAGCAGCCATAGGACTTGGAAATATTTGGCTTTTCTCTTGGAAGTTAGGAACTTATGGTGGAGCAGCATTTTTAATACCATATTTTATATTTATGGCTTTATTTGCCTATGTTGGATTAGTTGGAGAGATATCATTTGGAAGAATGATGAAAAAGGGTGTTTTAGGTGTTGGAAAACTTATGGAAAAAAAGGGAGTACCTTTTGCTAAGTTTTTACCAATAGTTCCAATAGTTTCGGTAGCAGGGATATTTACATTTTATGTAATAGTTTTTGGATGGATAATAAAATATTTTGTGACATATTTAATGGTGGATATGAGTACTTTAAACTATGAGCAATATTTTGGAAGTTTTACTGGAAATACAGAATCTATATTCTGGCATTTTATAGCTGTTGTTTTAAGTGTTGGGGTAATCTCTTTAGGTGTTATAAAGGGAATTGAAAAGATAAATAAAATCGTTATGCCTCTAATGTTTATAATATTCTTTGGACTTATGATAAAATCACTTAGTCTTCCGGGAGCAATGGAAGGAGTAAAGTTTTTATTAAATCCAGACTGGGATAAACTTTTAAATCCAGTAACTTGGGTTATGGCTTTAGGACAAGCGTTTTTCACAGTAGGAGTGAGCGGATCAGCACTTTTAGTTTATGGTAGTTATTTAGATAAAGACGTAAGTATATCAGGCAGTGTTGTTCAAACATGTATTTTAGATACTTTAGCAGCATTAATGGCTGGATTTATAATTATACCAGCAGCTTTTGCCTTTGGTTATGGACCTGGAGCTGGACCAAGCCTACTGTTTATAACACTTCCTTCTGTATTTAATAATATGGCTGGAGGAAGAGTTTTAGGAATAATATTCTTTTTAAGTGTTATATTTGCAGCTATATCTTCTGCAATAAACCAGTTAGAGGTTCCTGTAGAGGCAGCTATGGAAAAATTTAATATCTCTAGAGTTAAGGCTAGTATAATTGTTGGAGGAGTTCTATTTTTAATAGGATTACCTTTAGATTTAGATATGAATCTATTTGGAACTTTTGCAGATACAATGACAATCTATCTAATACCTCTTGGAGCTATTATAATTTTAGGTTTCTATTTCTACGGAATAGATTCAAAATCAATAGAGTATGAGATTGATTTAGGAGCAAAACATAAAGTAGGAAAATATATTGTAAAAATAGGAAAATATATATTTGTACCAGGAGTATTAATAATTCTTATATTAGGAGTTTTATACGGAGGTATAGGATAGAAAAAATCCCAAGAGTGGAATTCTCTTGGGATTTTTTTTTATTTAATTATAAGCGTTAATTTTTTTATAATTGATTCTTCAACTTTTTCAATATAAGTTTTAAAAGTTTCTGGATTATTTAAGAATGGAGATAATACACAAGCTCTTAGTAAAGTTAAATCATTAACTTTGAACCACTCTTCTTTAGGTATATCTAATCTTTGTAAAACATCTAATGGACTATTAGCATAATCGTTTATATTAAAATCAGTATGTGATGTCACAAACTCATTTGCATATAGATTAGGAGTCATAACAGAGGATAAATCATATAAATCATGATTTAATTTGTTTAAAGATTCTAATGATTTATTTCCTTCAATATTAAAAATGAAATCAACCATATTAAAATCAGGAGATGTTAATGGTTCTACTCTTACTATTTTATCTCCAACTTTAATAGAATTTTTAGCTTTTAAATAATCATAAAGATTAAAAGCCCCTTCAACACTTGCTCCTATTAATTTTCCATAACCAGCGATATTTAATGGTAGAACTCTATGTGCTGCCCAAACAGCAGCAGCAGTAGCACCAGCTTTTGATCCCTCCATTATAAATGCTCCAAGTAAAGCTGGAATCTCAACACCTTTTTCAAATACATAGCTAGCAAAATATGATATAGAGTTTCTCATTCTTCTATCTTTTATAACAATTCCACCAGCAGCATAAGGAATATATCCCATTTTATGAGGGTCAATAGTTATACTATCAGCACAACTCATAGCTGTGCTGATAGTATAACTATTGACCCTCATAA
>NZ_CAMQXC010000138.1 GCF_947038635.1 uncultured Cetobacterium sp.
CAAGAGCTGCATCTTTAGCTTTAGTCACTGTATCTAATACATTATCACTTGCATTTAATGCTGCCTCTGTAGCTGGTATAAGTGTATCCATCATAGTTTTATCTCCAACTTTGGCTGTAGTTAGATATTGAAGTTCTGTTAATCCAGAGCTCAGTATTTTTTTTAATGTTTTTCCATCTACATTAATAATATCCTCATCTAAGTCTTCACCTAATCCACTTAAGTATGTTCCATAAAGAGGTCCTGCAGAACCTCCATTTATATTTGTAACTGCATCTCCAATCTCTTGAAAAAATCCCTTTAAAGATTGATTTTTCTCTTTCCACTCTTGACTTTTATCTTTTATAACCATTCCAATTCTTTCAATTGTAATCCCATGATCCCCATCTCCAAATTTAGAATCAATATCTGATAAAATCTCTTTGTTCTCTATCATAAGCTCTGAAATATTTTGAAAAATAGATATCCATCTTTCTTTTGTTATAACCATATCTCCACCTCTTAAAAATAGATTTTTTTCTTTTAATATGTATATAACCTTTGTTCTGACAAATGTCAAATTTTTTTTATTTCAACAATTTTGATAAAAAAAGAAGCTCTAATAAGCTTCTTAAATTTTAATATCTATTTAATTTTAAATCAGACTAGCCACATCACTATCAATAACTATATGAGTAAAAACTTTTGTTTTTAAAGCTCCTATAACAGCTAGTGGATTAACTCTTTTGTTTATTATTCCAATTACTTTTTTATTACTTTTTAAACTTTCTAACGGAATTTGGATAGAAAAGTCATTTTCACCTTTTAAAATATTTCCATCAATATCAAAGTAATAACTTAAAAACATTCCAACAGCTTTCTCCTCTTGTAATACTTTTCCAAATCTTGCTTCTGTTGCTAAATCTGGTACTGATGGAAAGTTTCTTATCTGTATTACTGAGCAATCTATTTTATTCCAAAGGTATGTTATCTCTTTTAAATTTTCTGTTTTTAAAAACATCTCTTTTTCACTATGAGATGAACATAAAAATGGTAGATATAGATACTTTGAAATTAAACTAGTTTTTTCTGAAAGCATTCTTATAAGTTCATTTGTATGGTAGTTTCTATGAGAAACTGGTGCATTTCCTATTAGTGGTACAACCGTTCCTGAAAAAATATGTCTTTCTCTATTATCTATTCTCTCTACAATTCCACCTATTGTATTTCCCCATCCAACTCCTAACACTTCACTATTCTTATACTGATTAAAAATATATTCTAAAGAGTGATCCATAAAGATTTGATCATTTAAGTTTTTATTGCTGCTAGATGGAACTATGTACACATCTTTTAAACTATATTTTTTACTTAACTCCTCCGATCTACTCTCCTGAATATTATCTTTTAAAATATCATTAATCTCTATTTTTACCAGTCCTAACTCTCTAGCTTCTGTTAAAAATTTACTAATTAAAGGGCGAGAAACTCCAACTATTTTTGCAATCTCACTTTGAGTCATATTTTCTAAATAATATAACTTAGCAATAGATATTAACCTTTGAATTTTTTCATTATCTGCGCTCATACACTACTCCTTATTTAATCCTCTTGTTAAAGCATGATTTTCTAAGATTTCATAAATTTTAATATTATTATATGAATCAATTAAAATTGAATCATAAGATATTTTACTATCACTTATAATAATATCATAGTTTTTTTTAAGCGTAGCTACATTTCTTTGATAAAAAAGTATAGGTTCAACATCAAAGTTAACAGTTGGAATATACCTTTTCAAATACATATTGAAAGAATTTTTTTTATTAATTACTGCATCTTGAAATAATAACAATACATTTTTTATATCACTAAGATTTTCCTCTATAATAACAGTTTTCAATACAAAAGCTATTGTATATTTATCAGCAAGGTACATTTTATATGAGTACTCCTCTAAAAATCTATCTAATTTTTCTAAGATTTTTAATTGACCTTTATCTCTTTTTAAATTAGATATTTTTAAAATATTATCTTCTAATTTAAAAAATGAAAGATAAACTTTATTGAAAAGTAATCTATATAAATCTTTATTAGGTATCTCTAGTTTAAAATACGCCATTAAATCTTTTACAAATTTTGAACTTTTATTAATTAGTGTCCCATCCAGCTGTCCCTCTTCATAGGAAAATGAAAATAAAAATTCAGTTAACTGCTTTTTATATTCATTACCAAAACCTACTCCGTATTTATTTACTAAATTTTCTAATTTTATATACTTCTCTAAATTAGAATTTTTATCTATTTTAAAACTAAATCCTCCGAATAACTCAATACAAATTTCCAAAACATGAACAAAAGAAAGCATAACATAGTTTATAGATATATCTGAATTACTTAAAATTGGATATAGTTTTTCCATACGTTCTTTTGTATCAAATCTTTTTATACTGTTTAATAGTTTTTTTCTACTTGGAACTAAAATGTGCTCCTCTATAAAAAAGATCATTAATTTTTTACAAAATGTTCCTTTATCACTTAAGCTTAAATTTTTTAAAACTAGACCCTTTCCATGTACATATTCATACGTCGTTCCATTTGCTGCAAATATCTCTTTCACTGTTTTAAATGCTCTTAAAATAGTGCTTCTTGATACATCTAATATCTCTTTTTCCTTTTCTAAATTTAAAAATCCTGTTGCTATAAATTTAATAAATAGATAATCTACTTTTTCTGTTGATGTTAAGGTGTTAAAATTGTTTAATAGTGTTTGCATCTGTTGATTTGAAAGATTTAAAGAGTATAAATTTTCATTTTTTTCTATGGTTGGTAAATTAATTGATATTAAAAATTGATTAAATTGTAATATAGATTTTATTATAGAACTTTTTTCTACTTCTAAATACAACTGCATATCATCTACAGACATTTCACTCTGAGATAAAATTTTAAGAATATTGGCAGCTGTTGTATTCATTATACCACCCCCCTCTATGTTATATGTTATCATATATTGCGGTTTCTGAGAAGTCTTGACATATCATTTTTATATCTATTGATTATAGGTCTTTATTTTTAAAAAAATAAAATAGGGCTAATATTAGCCCCACTTTTTATAACTCTATCTCTCCTACATCTAATTTTTCTACAAATTTAAAAGTAGAATCTATCTTTTTTAATATAAAAATTTTTTCTTTAATTATTTGTCCACCAAAGTCGCTATAAGCTTGATATTTTACTTTTTGAGCAAATATATTATCCTCTAGTTGTACAATTTTGCCAGCTTCTAAGACTTTTGTAGCTGGAGAATTAAAATAGTCTCCTAATGCGAAGGCTACTCCAGTTCTATATGATGTCTTTGGTGCTGAATAACTCAATGTAGAAAGTGCTAGTAAAAATAAAAACGCTTTTTTCATAGTGTGTACCTCCCTAGGATATTATTATTCATGATAT
Organism: uncultured Cetobacterium sp.; assembly: GCF_947038635.1. GTDB lineage: Bacteria > Fusobacteriota > Fusobacteriia > Fusobacteriales > Fusobacteriaceae > Cetobacterium_A. The sequence goes on from NZ_CAMQXC010000138.1 coordinate 3,433, forward strand.
AAATTATACCTTATGTAAGTATTATTTTAAAATATATTTTTTATATAATTATCATTTTGATTTGTTTTAATACGTTTTTATTTATAAAGTTTTTTGTGATAATACGTCTCAGAGATATATAGAGGAGCTAGTGGATTATGTCCTGTCACTCTGTCTTTTACAGCTAAAACTGTTGCAGGAGCCTCAGAGTATTTCATAAATAGAGAGTCATGGCCTACACAAAGTCCTAACATAACATTTAACTGAGTTTCCATTTTATTTAAAAGTCTTGCTTGTCCTATAGGATTACATATTACCTCATTAGTACCTGGTCTAACTTTTTCACAATCAGATATTCCTATAAATTCTTTAGGCACAGATCCATTTTTACAAATTATTGAGCATACTTGAAATCCTCTATTTTTAAGTATTTTTGTAAAAATTTCCGCTTCATTCCTAAGACCTACACAAAAGGCTAACCCTATTTTTGTAAAGTTATTTTTCTTAGCAAACTCTATTATCTCCTCTACCCTAGTTAGTCTACAATATCCCTCACTTTCAACTAAAGCTGAGTTGTGAGCTAATTTGTAGTTTTCCTCCTCTAAATAAAGAAGTTTATTCTCCTCTTGAAACTCCTTATCTCTACTAGGACAATTTTTAGGCATCTTCTCATAATTTTGCTCTCTACATCCATGAACTTTACAATTTGCACAACTATACATCTCTTATCCTCCCTATGCTTTATATATCCCCTCTATATCCCCTTCACCTAACACATGACCTTTTATCTCTTTATACGCTTCATTTAAATAAAATCCATTTTTTAAATTTGGTACCTTATCTAAAGCATATATTTTTACTTCATATATATGATCTTTATCTGGTGGAGTTGGTCCTCCATAAAAAGTTGCTCTCTCTTTAGGTAATCCAACTAATTTAGATGCCCAGCTATTAATTCCTTGAATTATATTTTTATCCTCTCTACTTGCATTCTCTTTAAGTTCAGTATAATTTTTTGGAACTACAGCTATCCAGTGTATCCAAGAAAAACCAGCTACAGGAACAGCATCATAATCTTGCATAACAATTAAAAAACTCTCTGTGCCTTCAGGAGCATTTTCCCATTTTAAACCTATTGATTTTGAAGGAACGTTATCTATCCATGAGTCTCCATGTTTACCAAACTCATTTTTAATACAACCATTTACAATACTATCACTTTTCAATATAAAATTTCTACTTTTTTTCATTTTTCCTCCTTGAACTTCTTTTTCTTTTTTATTCAAAAAAAATACTGTTATCCTCTTTGAAATTTTTATAGGAATATATCTATAAACTCAGTAAAAGTATTTCAAATGGATTTCGTTTTATCATATCTAAATTATTAGGAGGCTTTTATGAGTAAAAAAGTTTTAGTCGTTGTTACAAATGTTTCAAAATATTCAAATGTTAATAGAGCTACAGGTCTATGGTTAGGTGAGGCTGTTCATTTTGTTGAAGTTATGGAAAACAATGGATTTGAAATAACTTATGTTAGCCCTTTAGGTGGATATACTCCAATTGATCCACACAGTATCGAAGCCGAAATGATGTCTGATTTAGATTGGAAATTCTATACTAATCGAAATTTTATGAATAGTCTTGGTGTAACTATTTCTGCTAAAGATATTGATTATAATGATTACTCTGTTATATATTACACAGGTGGTCACGGAGTTCTTTGGGACTTCCCTAATGATGAAAAATTACAAGAGATTGCTATAGGTATTTGGAACAATGGTGGAGTTGTTTCAGCTGTTTGTCATGGTTTGGTTGGTTTATTAAATATAAAAGATAGTTCTGGTGAGTATTTAATAAAGGATAAAAAAGTCACTGGATTCTCTAATAGTGAGGAAAAAGAGGTTCAACTTGATAAACTTGTTCCATTTTTAACAGAGGATGAACTTGTTAAAAGAGGTGCTAAATATAGTAAAACTGATAACTGGGGAGAGTATGCCGTTGCTGATGGAAGATTAGTTACAGGACAAAACCCATCATCTGGTGCTGCTGTTGCTAGAGAGGTTCTTAAGGTTTTACAAAAATAATCTTTTAATAAAAATTCTTTCCTTGAATTAAATTGGAAAAAGATTTATACTATACTATAT
>NZ_CAMQXC010000139.1 GCF_947038635.1 uncultured Cetobacterium sp.
GCATTATATACCTCCTAATATTTTAAACTTTTAATAGAGATAGAAAAAGATATGTAACACCCATTCCTATTGCGGCACCTATTACGGTTTCTAAAACAGTATGTATTTTACCTTCTACTCTTGATTGGAGAACTAAAATTAAAAGAAATAAAGAAAGATAAAATACTCTAACATCGTGTGTTAAAAAAAATATTCCCATGAAAAGCGCTCCACCAAGAGCGCTATGTCCACTAGGAATCCCTCCTCTTAAAGGAGTTCCTTTTTTAAAAATACTTTTAATTGCTATTACCAATACCACTATAAATATTATTATAAATATTATTACATTTGCATAAGATTCTTTTAATAAATCAAAAAAATTATCAAACTCACCTGCTATTCTTTTATGAAATACTAAATATCCAACTATTAAAGCGTTACTTGCTGCTATAAAAACAGCTCCTGCTCCAACATCTTTAGCTCTCTTAGCCAAAATATTATACTCTGGCGAAACTAAATCTACAAAGCTCTCTATAGCAGTATTTAAAAGTTCTGCTGATAAAACAAGGGACATACTAATGGATAACACAATTAATTCCATTCTACTAACACCTAGAAAAATTGAAATCATCAAAACTAATATTGTACAAAATGCATGAAATTTCATATTTCTTTCTGTTCTAATAGTTTCTATTATTCCTTCTATTGCTACATTAAAGCTTTGTGTTACATCTTGTTTACTTCCCTTATTTTTCATCTGCCCCTCCTTAATCTCTCGTATGACCAAATTTTCCTAAAATCTCTTCTTCTCTAGCTCTCATCTCTTTTTTGTCTTCTTCTTCTATATGATCATATCCTAAAAGATGCAACATTCCGTGAGTTAGAACATAAAAAAACTCTCTTCTAAATGAATGATTATATTCATTACACTGCTCTTCAACTCTTTCTAATGATATTATTATATCTCCTAGTGTGTCATATGGTCCAATCATGTAGTCTTCTGTTTCATGATATGCAAAAGATATTACATCTGTAGGTCTATCTTTATCTCTAAAGTCTCTATTTATTCTTTGGATCTCTTCATTTCCAACTAAAGCTACCGACATATAAACTGGTTTTTCAGATTCAAATTCATCATTTAAAACTTCACATATATATTCTTTCACTTCTTCTTCATTTATAAATTCGTTATATCCCTCTATTTCTAGAGAAAAATCTAATACTACTTCCATAATAACTCCTTTTATTTTTGTCCTGGATATTTTATTCTAACATGATGAATACTCATTAAAACTTTTGTAAATGTTTTAATAATTATTTCTATCTCTTTAAACGTTAATGCTGCTTCAGATAATTGATTGTCTTCTATTTTAGAATTAATAATTTTCCTTAACATATTTTCAATAGTTATTGGTGTTTTTTCATCTAATGATCTTACAGCCGCCTCTATTGAATCTGCTAGCATAATTATAGCTGATTCCTTACTTCTTGGAATTGGTCCTCCATATTTAAAATCTTCTTCTATAACAGTTGGATCCAATTGCTTTGCCTTATTATAAAAATATGCTAACATTGTTGTCCCTTGATGCTCAAACATAACATCTCTAATCTCTCTTGGAATTTTATATTCTCTTCCCAATTCATTTCCATCTTTAGTATGAGATGTTATTATCAAGGTACTTAAAAATGGAGATATTTTTGAGTGAGGATTTTCTCCTCCCTCTTGGTTCTCTACATAAAATTTAGGTCTTTTCATCTTTCCTATATCATGATAATATGATGCTACTCTTGCAAAAATAGCATTTGCTCCTATTGCTTCTGCTGCCGCTTCTGATAAAGTTGCTACCATCATTGAATGATGAAATGTTCCTGGCGCTTTCATAGATAAAAGTTTAAGTAATGGATGAGATAAATCTCCTAACTCTAAAAGTCTAAATGTTGTTAAAATATTAAATGTTCTTTCAAAATATGGCAAGACAGCTATTGCTAACATTCCTGAAAGTAATCCTGAAACAACAATCTCTCCACTTTGTAATACAATTAAATTTTGTTCTCTTCCTATAAAATAAGTTAATAATAGGTATAAGAAGAATTTTGTCACTGCCAATTTCATTCCTAAAGCAATTAACTCCTGTCTTGTAGTAACTCTCTCTATTAAATAAGATCCCATTAAACAAACTAAAAAAGTTATAATGATAAATATAGGATCATATCCTACAATTGGAAATAAAAATGTAATCGCCATTAGTGTTGCTAAAAAAGCAAAATCTTTAGCAAAAAGTATTGCCATTAAAAAATACATTGTTTCAAAAGGAACAAAATATAAATGGTCTGGTTTTGTAAATCTATATGCTAAAAATCCTATTGTATATATCAAAAATAAACTTCTGTATATACTCTTATTTAATATTTTTTTTTTGAATTTATTAGCTAACAATGGATAAAATATAACCGTTAAAATAATCGTATATAAAAAGTTTGCCAATGAAAAACCTAAACTTTTTTTATAAGAATAGATTCCAACAGCTTCTAAAAGCTTTGCTCTACTATCAGTTATAATATCTCCTTTTTTGACAAGTAAAGTTCCTGCTTTTATATCTAAAATTTGGTCATCTATTTGTGAAATTTTTTCAGCAATAGAGTTCTTAGTTTTAGTTTCATCATATATATAATTTGCTGTTAAAAAATTTTCAACAATTTTTTTATCAAATTCTGGCAGCTCTAAAAACAACTCATCATTAGGAGGGGATATTGTTAAACTTCCTTTCTCTCTTATAATACCTGTTGCATACGCTTTTGTTAAAAATCCAATAACTCTTTCTTTTGTTTCTAGCAACTCTTTTTTATTTAATTGCGTTAATTCTGTTATTAATTTAGGTGGTAATTGTTTTCCAATTATATCTTCAACTCTATCTAGATATAACTTATTTTTCTTGAAATTTTTCTTTAATATTTCATCAAAAAGATACTCAGCTCCTGATATATAAACAGTCCCCGCTTGTGGCACATATATATACTCTTTTTTAGAATTTTCCATAAGATTTTTTATAATATCTTGTTTTTTGTCTCTATCATTAAAAAGAATACTTTTAGGCGAGTAGATATCATTTATTGCTACGTCACCCACATCATATTTTTGTCGATTTACTATATAGCCACTTTTTGAACTAATAACTATTAGCATTATCATTAAAATTAAATAAAAAATCTTTTCTTTTAAATGATGATCCTTAGTATATAATTCAGCATCGTCTGCGTTTTTCCTATTAATCTTAAAAGTTAAACTTAGACCAAATAGCTCAATTTTTTTCATATTAGTTACTCCTTTTAGGTTTTAGAAATATCTTTTAAAATCTCTTCTTTACTCAGTATTTTTATATTTTTAGTAGGGATAGCTTCTTTAAAATATTTTCCATAACTTTTTGTTATTACTCTATTATCTAATATTGTAACAATTCCTTTATCACTTTTACTTCTAATTAATCTTCCAATTCCTTGTTTAAATTTAATTACAGACTCTGGAATTTGATACTCTACAAATGCATTTTTATTTTGTTGTGTTATATTTTCAATTATTGCTTCTGTTACAGGATCACTTGGAACTTTAAATGGCAATTTTATTAAAACCACGGAACTTAACTGTTCTCCTTTTATGTCTACACCTTCCCAAAAAGAATCTGTTCCAAACAAAACAGGATTTTTTATATTTTTATATAAATTTACAAGCTGAGTTCTAGGTGCTTGTCCTTGAATCAAAAGATTTAATCCAGCACTTTCTAACTCATCTTTTATCATATAATACATATAGTTTAAAGTACTATATGAAGTAAATAGTATAAAACATTTTCCTGAAGTTTTCAATATTAAATTTTTTAAGAAATCTTTAATACTATCAATAAATTTCGGATCACTTGGATTCAATAGGTCTTTTGGTAAATACACAGTCATTTGATTATTATAATCAAATGGTGAGTGAATAACTTTCTCCAAAGTTTTTTCTTTTAAACCTATACTTTCTTTAAAATAAGAAAAATCATTTCCTATTGCTATTGTTGCAGATGTAAAAATCATCTGCTTTAAATTTGCATATAAATTTTTATCTAGCTCCCCATCTATTTTCAAAGGCGTTGCAACTAATTTCGAATTACTTTTTTTACCGTTTACTTCTGCCCAATATATAAATTTATCATCATCTAATGAATTTATAAATTTTAAATTTTCAAAAAATCCATCTAATCTATCTATATATCTAGAAAAATCACTTATATATCCCTCTTTATCCTCTATATCTTTAATTTTTCCTAAAATTGTTCTAACTTTTTTCAAGTAAGATGATAAATCAACAATAAACTCATCTTTTAAATTATCTAATTGATTATAAAAGACAGCTTTCTCAAATTCATTCTTTTTTAATCTATAAGTTATACTACTCATTTGTCCTTTAGAAAAAATTTCAATTATAAAATTAAAATATGCTCTACCTGAATTAAATAGATTACGATGTCTTAATTTAATATCATTCTCTAAATCTGATTCAATTCCTTTTTTTCCATCATAATCACAACTTTTCAAATAGTTTATAAAAACATCTAAACTTCCTGTTCCTCTTTTTTTAGATTTTTCCATTGTATATATCTGATTCATAGTTTTAGTGAAACCATATTTAGAAATTTCATAAGAAAAATAATCTCTTGCTACTTTTTCTACATTGTGTGCTTCATCAAATACTGCTAATTCATATTCTGGTAAAATTGAATATTCTGTATTAAATCCAATTTCTTTTCTTATTGCTAAATCAGAAAAATACATATGATGATTCGTTATTAATATATCTGCTTTCTTCTTTTCATCTCTTGCTTTTAAAAAATAACATTCTGATTTAAATGCACATTTGTTTCCTGCACACATATCACTTTCACTCTGGAAATGTTCCCAAATTGAATAATCCACTTCAAATGGAAGTTCTGCCTTGTCTCCAGTTTCAGTTTTTCCACCCCATTTTAAAACCTCTTTAAATTGAGATTTTTGACTTTGACTATACTCCTCAAAATCAACGATGTCTCCAGTTGCTACATTGTGCAATTTTCTATTGCATAAATAGTTTCCTCTTCCTTTAACTAAAACATAATTAAAATCACCTTGTATAACTTTTTTAGCTATTGGAATATCTTTATTTAAAAGTTGTTCTTGTAAATTTATTGTATTTGTACTTATCACGACTCTTTTTTTATTTTTTATGCTCCACTCTATAGCAGGTATTAAATAACCTAGTGTTTTCCCTGTTCCTGTCCCTGCTTCCACAATTACTTTTGTCTCTGTATTTAATCCATTTTCAATAACTTCAGCCATTTCTAATTGCTCATTTCTATATTCAAACTCTTTAAAAACATTTGCTAAAAGACCTTTTTTTTCAAAATATGGTTTTATATCTATCTTTATATTTTTCTTTTGAATTAACTCAACTATAATATATATATC
>NZ_CAMQXC010000140.1 GCF_947038635.1 uncultured Cetobacterium sp.
GTTTAATAATGTACAATATATTTTATTAGGAGGAAAAGCTATGAAAAAATTTAATCTACTACTACTTGCTCTAGCTCTACAATCATCCTATACCTTTGCTCAGGAGCAAAGTGGCCTCATCTTCTGGTCAGATTATAATTACTTTAAAGATAATACTCGACCTATGAGTCAAAATGATAATTCATATTTTAAATTATCAACTCAAGTTATCACACTTCCCCCCATTGCTCCACCTAAAACTCCAGTTTTACCCCCGACTCCCTCTTCTCCAAAAGATGATAGTTCTACAGATATTGATAATCCCACTACATCTAGTGGTTCTGCTACAGCTTCACCTAAAAATGGATACATCTTCTATAACAAACTCTACTATCCAGGAAAAAATTTATACACAGACAAACTACCTTTGAAAGGGGACCTTACTATTACCACTAATAATGCCGTTGGAATGGGTAGTATTCTTAGTGGTTATACTCTTTTTAACAAAAATACTTTAACTGTTGATAATAATCCTGGAAATACAACCACTACAGGGATGCAAGCTTCTGGCGGTGGAACTGTTATAAATGATGGTAATATCAATATAAATGGACTTTACGGAAATGGAATAAATATTATAAGTGATGGTACAGGAATTAATAATGGAAAAATCAATCTTAACTCCTATTATGCCACTGGTATTGAGGTTTATGGTAAAACTAAAGGAGTTAATAATGGAACTATCTCTGGACATGGATATGAAGGTGCCCAAATATTTGGTGAAGGAGAGTTTACAAATTCACCTACAGGTATCATCGATATAACTCATGGAAATGTAGGAGTTTCTGTAAATGGAAAAGGGCTTGCTATAAATGATGGAGTTATAAAAACTTATAATACTAATTTTGGTATGTTCGCTTCTTACGGAACCATAATCAACAATGGTACCATTACTATGAACGATACAGCAAAAAATCCAAACAATGTTGCTTCAAGTGGTATGGGTGTTTCAGAAGGTGGATTAGCTATAAATAATGGAACTATCAATATAACTGGTAGAAGTTATTCAGGTATGAGTGGAGGAAAGAACACTATTTTAAAAAATTTCGGTCTTATTAATATTAATCCCCCTACACCTAAAGATATATACGTTGACGGTAGTTATGCATTTCAACTTTCTAGTTCAGCTGTAGCAACAAATGAGCCTAATGGTGTGATTAATCTTAATAAAAATGGTATTTTATTAAATGGTAAAGGGACTCTTCATAACTGGGGAAAAATAATCAAACCAACTATAAATACACTACCTCTTATTTATGAAGGTGGAAATCTTGTAATGGAAAAAGGAGGATCTATTGTAACTAATACTTCTACTCCCACTATTAGAACTATGTATCTAGGAAAAAGTTATATTGGAAATAACTATAATCTCATTAGTAAGGTTACTTTAGACGATACTCTTACAAAATCTACTAAAGAGATAAAAAGTAGTCTATATGGTTATAAATTAGTTTTGCATGGAAACGAAGCGATTTTTAGTAAACTTAGTTTTTCTCTTCTTACAGACGATCCTTTAGGAGATTACTTGGAAAATATTTACTATGATTCTAAAAATTCAGCTAAAGACAGATTATTTGATATAATTTTATCTTCTAAAAATAGTAATAATTTTGAAAATTATTTAGATGAAATATTTGGTCGTGGATATTTTCCATCTCTTATGTATCAAACAAAAGATGCTATAGAGTTTGGGAATAATAATATCCTATCTCATTTAACTGAAATTCCAAAAATTTTATCTAAAGAAAGATATATTTTTGGTTACTCTTTTGAAAAAGTTAATAAAAGTGGATACGATAATATTCTTGGTTATAATCAAGAGTTAAATAGTCTTTTTATTGGTAAAAACTATCCCTTAACATCTTCTATAAGTAGTGGTTGGATTCTTAACTATACTAGACTAAGTGATAAATTTAAAAATAACTATGGAAAAAGAGAGGATAACTTATTCCAAGGAACAGGTTATTTAAACTACAATAAAAACAATTTCAATAGTCTTGGAGCTATTTTCTTAGGATATTCTAGAGGTGACTTAGATAGAAATATCCAATTTGATTATTCTCACTACAATGAAACTTTTACTTCTATTAAAACTACAAACTTTAACGAAACTTTAGATTCAAAAATAAAAAATTTCTATGTTGGTGGAATGGGTAAAATCTCTAAAATATTCAACTGGAACTCTTTTTATATAGAACCAGTTGGTAAAATTCAATCTATGGGAATATTTCAAAAAAGTATTAATGAAAACAATGGTACATACAATCTTAATTTAGATAAACTAAATGGATTTTTAAATACTTTTTATCTAGGTGGAGATTTAGGAAAAGAGTTTTGTATAAAAAATTATGGTGTAAAACTTTCTCTAGTTGGATATTTAAAACAAGATCTTAATGATATTGATAAGAATATGAAATTTAAAGTGCAATCTTTGGGAAATGAAACAGGTAATATAAATATTGATAACAAAAATAGATTTTCTCAAGAAATCGGAATAAATGTTAAAGTTGGGGAACTTCAAACAGGACTTTCTATATATACAAACTATTCGTATGAATTTTCTAAAGATGATTCTTGGAAAATTGGTGCAGGAATAAGTTATATTTTATAATAATTTTTAACTATATTTTTAAATTAAGTAGGAATTTATAATACTATTACGTATACTCAAGCGAATTTATAAAAAGGAGGTATCAATATGAATAAAAAGATTACATTATTTCAATTAATTGCAATTAGTATCGCCTTCTATGGAAGTATAAGAAATATTCCTACTGTTGCTAGTGTTGGTTGGTATGGAATTTTTTACATGCTTGCTGCTGCTATATTTTTCGCTATTCCCATATCGCTTGTTGCTGCAGAACTTGCAACTGGATGGCCAGAAGAGGGTGGACCTCAAGTTTGGGTAAGAGAAGCTTTAGGTGAAAAATGGGCTTTTGTTACTGCTTGGTTATTATGGGTTCAAATGTTTTTCGGAATGGTAATGGTTTCAACTGCATTTGCTTCTATGATTCCTTATGTTATTAGTAAACCAGAACTTGCTAATAACAATGTTTTTATCGTAGTAACTGTTATCGTTACATATTGGTTTATTACACTCTTAAACTTTAAAGCACAATTTGGTAAATGGATTAGTACTTGGGGAGCTGTTATAGGAATATATATTCCCGCTATTTTACTTATTGTTTTAGGTCTTTGGTACTCTTTTAAAATAGGAAATGTTAATCTAGGACCTTTAAATTGGGAAACTGCTATTCCTAATTTAGATTCTTTAGACAAACTTTCATTCTTTGCTGGAGTTATATTTATCTTTGCAGGTTTAGAAATTGCTTCTGTTCATGCTAATGATATTGAAAATCCAAAAAGAAACTATCCTATAGCTGTTTTTATTACTATATTTTTAATGGTTATCTTCAATCTTATATCTTCTTTAACAGAAGCAAATGCAATACCTTCTAATAAAATTGATTTAGCGGTTATCACACAACCATTTGAAATATATTTTAATGCACTTGGTATTCCTTGGGCTACAAATGTGATAGCTCTTATGATTGCTTTAGGAGTTTTTGCACAACTTAATGCTTGGGTTTTAGGACCATCAAAAGCAATGATTAAAGTTGCAGATGCTGGTTTATTACCACCTATTTTTCAAAAAAGAAATAAGGATGATATTCCTGTTACATTTATTTTAATACAAGCTGCTGTTATCACATTAGTTACTCTTTTATACATAGTTGTTCCTGCTATTAATACAGGATTTATAATTATATTAATGTTAACTACTGTTCTTTACTGTATAGTTTATATCTTTATCTTAATGGCAGAAGTTATTCTAAGATACAAAAAACCTGATGTTGTTAGATCTGTTCCCGTTCCTGGAGGTAAACCTGGAATGTGGATAACTGTTACTTTAGGTATGATTGGTGTTGTTTTAACAATTATAGTTAGTATTATTCCATCTAGTGATATTCCTGAAAATCTTCATACAGTATCTCTATTTATACAGATCATTGGAGTTTTACTTCTATTTATAGCACCATTAGTTATATATAAATTTAAAAAAGAATCTTGGAAAAAACAAACTAAATAAGGAGTTGATGAGTATTATGAACAATACTGGAGTAAATTTAAATGCACTTTTTTTAGGACCCAAGTCTGAAAACGAGGACTTCTTTTTAAAGGAACTTGTTAGATTATTTGAAGATCATGCTCAGTGGAGAAAAAATTATCAACCTGGCGATGAAGAGGTTATTAAAACTTCTTTTAAAAATTACGAGACATTTATTGATACATCAGAAAAATGTGAAGAAGTTTTAAAAGAGTTATCTAGACGTCTAAGAGCTGGAGCTACTCCTTGGCATTCTCCAAGATATTTGGGACATATGAACTCTGAAACTCTAATGCCTGGATTACTTGGATATTTTGGTGCTATGCTTTATAATTTAAATAATGTTGCTTATGAATCATCTCAGCCAACTTCTATTATGGAAGATGAAGTAGGTGCTGATTTATGTAAACTATTAGGATTTGACCCTGTTAAAGGTTGGGGACATATTTGTTGTGATGGTTCCATTGCTAACTTTGAAGGAATTTGGTATGCTAGAAATTTAAAATCTTTACCTTTAGCTATGAAAGAAGTTGCTCCTGAGCTTGTTCAAGGAAAAGATGATTGGGCTTTAATGAATATGCCTATTGATCAAATTATAGATTTAATTGAAAATCATGAAAATAAATGGGAAATTTTAAAAGCTCATTCAGCTAGAGCAGCATCAAAAGAGTTACCTCATTTAGGTAAATGGATTGTTCCAGAAACAAAGCACTATTCATGGTTAAAAGCCGCAGATGTTTTAGGTATTGGTACAGATAATATCGTGGCTATTGAACTTAATAACAACTATCGAATGGATATTGAAAAATTAAAATCTACAATAGATAAACTTGTAGCTGAAAAAACTCCAATTTTAGGTGTTGTAGCAGTAGTTGGTACAACTGAAGAGGGAGCAGTAGATTATATAGATAAAATAGTTGCTCTTAAAGAGGAGTATTCTAAAAATGGGATAAATTTCTATTTCCACATAGATGCAGCTTATGGTGGTTATGCTAGATCTATATTTTTAGATGAAGAGTATAAATTTATCGAAAAATCAATGTTAAAAGAAAAATATAAAGAATATGGTGTATTTTACAATGAAAATATAAATTGGCCAAGTGACGATATCTATAACGCTTTTAAAGCTATGAGTTGTGCTGATAGTATAACTATTGACCCTCATAAAATGGGATATAT
>NZ_CAMQXC010000141.1 GCF_947038635.1 uncultured Cetobacterium sp.
TCAGCTGCTCCAGGTCTTACTATAGTTGCTGTTAGTGAGGATGCTTGGCATGCAATGGAAAATAGAACAACTCCTATTCCATCTTTTTATTGTAATTTATTACATTGGAAAAATATAGAGGAAAAGAAATCTTTCCCGTATACTATGCCAGCTAGCGATATTATCAGTTTAGGAACTGCTATTGATAATCTATTATCTGAAACTTTATTTAGGGTATTTGATAGACATGAGGAGATGAGAGACCTTTGTATTGAAAGACTTAGGGAACTTGGATGCTCTCTATATTTAGAATCTAATTTTTCACCTACAGTTACAGCCTTTTATCCTCCTGAAGGAATAAGAGCAGAAGATCTATTAGTTCACTTAAGAACTAAGTACAATATTCTACTTTCTGGATCTTATGGTCCTCTATCCGGAAAAGTTATTAGAATTGGACACATGGGAGAAAATGCTCGTGAAGACAGAGTTAGATTTACTCTTGATTGTTTAGAAAAAGCTATTATAGATTTAAAATAAAAAAAGTCGGATTAATCCGACTTTTTTTATATCTCTTGTCTTCCATCTAAAGCTCTTGATATAGTTGCTACATCTGCAAATTCTATATTTCCACCCATTGGAATTCCACTAGCTATTTTTGTTACTTTTACATCAAATGTCTTTAAAAGTTTTGTCAAATATAAAGCTGTTGTCTCTCCCTCTAAATCTGGGTTTAAAGCAAGAATAACCTCTTTTATATCCTCTTTTGCTACTCTTTCTAACAATGATTTTAAATTTAGTTTATCTGGAGTCATCCCATTTAATGGATCTATTTTACCATTTAAAACATGATAACTTCCTTTATATCTCTTTGTTTTTTCTAAAGGAATTATATCTCTACTATCCTCTACAACGCAGATAATATTCTTATCTCTAAATTCGTCTCTACATATATCACATATATCATTTTCACTAAAATTACCACAGATTGAACATTTTTTTACAGTTTCTTTTACATCTTTTAAAGCTTTTGAAAATCTTTCAACTTCTTGATCTGACATCTCTAAAACATGAAATGCTAATCTAACTGCACTTTTTCTTCCAATTCCAGGTAATCTATTAAATTCATCTATCAATATCTCTAATGACTTAGTTGCCATTTAAACTCCTTATTACTTTTTTTCTACTGGAGCTTTTTGAGCTAATGTTCTTGTAATCTCTTTTATACTTTTAGAAATTTCTCTTCTTTCTTTTCCTAACTCAGCATTTTTGATTATATAATCATCAACTCTATCCTCATAATCACCTTTCATGTTTTCGATTATATCAATAATCTCAGCATAAGTCATTCCAGGCTTTAGATACTCCTTTAAGTTTGTTAAAAGATCAACTCTTTTTCTGTTGTCTCTTATTTTTCTATCGTTATCTTCAATTTCTCTTTTAATCTTATTTTTTCTTCTTTCTTTTCTAACAACGTCTAAAACTGTAATCATATTCTCATCAGCTCCTATTTACAAAGTGTTAATGCTAATTCATAATCTTTTCTAATATCATATTTTCTTTTACCTTCCCAAGCAAATGAAATTGGATGAGTTACTAATTCGTTACTTTCAATTCCTACCATAACTCCACCTTCTCCTGCTTCAAGAAGTTCAACTGCTTTTGCTCCCATTTTAGTTGCTAAAACTCTATCAAATCCAGATGGAGTTCCACCTCTTTGAACGTGAGCTAAAACTACACTTCTTACCTCTGTTGTTACTTTCTCTTTTAATTGCTTTTCGATTTCAAGTACGCTTCCAACACCCTCAGCTACTAAAACTATGTCATGTAACTTCCCTTGTCTTCTTCTCTCTTTAATTTGATAAGCTAACATCTCAATTGGTTCCTCTATTTCAGGAATTAAAACTCCATCTCCTCCACCTGCTAATGTAGCATGAAGAGCTAAGTCCCCTGCATGTCTTCCCATTACTTCCATTAATATTGTTCTTTCATGTGAAGTTGCTGTGTCTCTTAATTTTGACATAGCATCTAATATTGTATTTAAACATGTGTCAAAACCTATTGTATAGTCTGTTCCTATTATATCATTATCTATTGTTCCAGGTAATCCTACAACCTTAAATCCATGCTCTTTAGATAATAAATCAGCACCTCTATAAGATCCATCTCCTCCTACAACTACAATACCTTCAATTCCTCTTTTCTTTAAATTCTCAGCAGCTATTGCTCTAAATTTTGGATCTTTAAACTCTAAACATCTAGCTGTTAAAAGAACTGTTCCACCTCTATCAATAATTCCAGATACATGACTTCCATTCATTTGAAATATCTCATCATGAACCATTCCTAGATATCCTCTTCTTACTCCATATACTTCCATCCCTTTTGCTAAGGCTACTTTAGCTACTGCTCTTACTGCAGCGTTCATTCCAGGAGCGTCTCCTCCACTTGTTAAAACAGCTATTTTTTTCATAAGCTTAACACCTCCGACACTTTCTATTAAAATTTAGATTGTTTTCTCTGTAAAACTTCCCATTTTTCTAAACTTATTATATCTATTTTTTAGTAAAGTATCTACATCTAATTTAGATAACTCTAAAAGTGATGATAAAATAACACTTTTTAGATCATTTGCTGCACACTTATAATCTCTGTGAGCTCCTCCTAGAGGTTCCTTAACGATACCGTCAATTATACCTAAACTTTGTAAACTATGACCTGATATTTTTAAGTTATTTGCCGCTTCTGGAGCTTTAGATGAATCTTTATAAAGAATTGCCGCACATCCTTCTGGAGAGATTACAGAATAAACTGAATTTTCTAACATATAAACTTTATCTGCCACTCCTAATGCCAGAGCTCCTCCTGACCCTCCTTCACCTATTACAACAGAAATTATTGGTACTTTTAAACCTGCCATTTCCAATAAGTTTCTAGCTATAGCTTCTCCTTGTCCATGTTTTTCTGCTTCTATTCCTGGATATGCTCCTGCTGTATCTATTAAGTTTACTATAGGAATTGAAAATCTTTCAGCCATTTTAAATAATCTTAAAGCTTTTCTATATCCTTCAGGACTTGCCATTCCAAAATTTCTAAAGATATTTTCTTCAATAGTTCTTCCTTTTTGATGCCCAACAATCATAACTTTTTTTCCATCTATTTTGCAAAGACCACCAACTATTGCCGCATCATCTTTACATAATCTATCACCATGTAGTTCTATAAAGTCTGTTGTCATATTTTCTATATAATCTAATGTATATGGTCTTTCTGGATGACGAGCTATTGCCACTCTATCCCAATCTGTTAAATCTTCATAAGCAGCTTTTAAGTATTCATCTCTTTGTTTTGAAAGTTTTTCTATCTCTAAACTTAAATCTATATTTTTTTCTTTTGAAAAATTTTTAAGCTCTACTATTTTAGTTTCTAAATCTAAAATTTCACTATTAAATTTCATGTCACTCTCCTGTAAATAAACGATTTCTAGATTATATTATCTAAAACTTTATGAAGAGTTCTCTTCATATCCTCTCTTTTTGTTATAATATCAACCATTCCGCACTCTTGCAAAAATTCACTTCTTTGGAATCCATTTGGTAATTTTTGCTTTATTGTTTGCTCAATTACTCTTTGCCCTGCAAATCCTATTAAAGCATCTGGCTCTGTCATAATTATATCTCCTAACATTGCAAAAGAAGCTGTTACTCCTCCTGTTGTTGGATTTACTGGAATAGAAATAAACGGAACCCCGGCTTCTCTTAACTTTTCTAGCGCTGCTGAAGTTTTTGCCATTTGCATAAGTGAAAGTATTCCTTCATGCATTCTAGCTCCACCAGATGAAGATACTACAATTACTGGAACTTTAAATTTTATTCCTCTTTCTATTGCTCTTGTTATTTTTTCTCCTACAACTGATCCCATACTTCCACCTAAGAAATCAAAATCCATAACTGCTATACTTACTTTTATTCCAAAAATATCTCCAATTCCTGCTACAACACCTTCTAACATTCCTGTTTTCTCTACTGCTGCTTCATATTTTTCAGTGTATCCTGGAAAATCTAATGGATTTTCTGAAGTTAAATTTTTATCCATCTCTTGAAAAGTACTCTCATCTATTAAAAGAGCAATTCTCTCCTTAGCACTCATTGAGAAATAATAATCACAATGTGGACATTTTTGTAAATTTTGTTCAATATCATTTTTATAAACAATCTCATGACACTCTGGACATTTTTCCCAAAGTCCTGTTATTTTTGTTTTTTTTATTATTTTTTCCTCTTTTTCTTCAACTTTTTTATTTTCTGATTTATTTTCTTTAACAGTTAAAGTCGCATACTTTTTTTTATTCAAAGAAAAAAACTTCATATTTTCCTCCTGAAACTTCTATTTATTTTTAAACATTTCAATATCTCATTCTATAAGATTTTTCATTATATTTCAATAATTATTTGATTTTGACACCTTTATATTATAGAATATGTATTGATAATGTTCATGAAATGGGTGATTAAAATTACACGTGATATTAATAAATTAAGAGAAGAAATAGATAAAATAGATAAAAAAATTGTAGAGTTAATTCTGAACAGAATGAATATTGTTCACCAAGTTGGTGTAACAAAATCAAAAGACAATAGCCGTATATATGTTCCAGAAAGAGAGGTTGCTATTTATAAAAGATTAAGTGACTTTTCAGGACTTAAGGCTAATGAAATCCAAAGCTTTTACACAGAGATTATATCTTTTTGTCGAAAACTTGAAGGTATACTAAATGTAGGTATAAAATACAATGCTTTATCTTTAGTTGGAGTAAAAAAAATTTTTGGAGAATATGTTAATCCTATTATTATTAATCAGTTTGAAGAACTAAATTTAGACTCTGTTAAATATATTCTAACTCCATTTTCTAAAGAGATTATAGATTTTATAAAAAAAAATAATTGGTACCTTATTAATAAAGTTGATTTAAATGATGAAAGTCTATATCTATTCTCTTCATATAATAACTCTATTTTTAAAGATAATGATACTACTTATATTTTACATAATAATATAATTTCTGAAAAATATATAGAAATTGATTCAAATCTTTTTATAAATTTAATTCCATTTAAAAACTTAAAAGATCTTGAAAATTTAAATATTAAAATCTTAGGTACTATACCTAGCATATAATTTATTTTTAAAGGGGGGAGTTACAATGTTAAAAAAATTTACAGCTATATCTTTTATTTTTTTCTTAACTGGATGTAATAATCTTTCGATACCAAATCCTATGGAAAACAG
>NZ_CAMQXC010000142.1 GCF_947038635.1 uncultured Cetobacterium sp.
GAAAAATAGGGTATACTAAAAATAAAGGGGTGAGAAATTATGAAGAGAAAATTAATGATAATTTTTATTTGTTATTTTTCAATTTTACTAGGAGAGGGGAGCGATAAAACTATGTTAAAAGAATGTCCAGATACACCAAATTGTGTTTCAAGTAAGGCGAAGGATACAAAACATTATATTGAACCAATAATTATAGATTATAAAGATGGGAATGTAAAAGAAAAACTTATAAAAGTAATAGAAAAGTTTCAAGGTAAAATTTTAGAAGACAAGGGAAATCTTTTAAAAGTAGCTTTTTATAGTAAATTTTTTGGATTTGAAGATATAGCAGATTTTGAGATAGAACCAGATAAAAATATAATAAATGTACGATCAGCAGCACAAACAGGGTGGTATGATTTTGGAGTAAATAGAAAAAGAATGGAAAAAATAAGGGAAGAGTTAAAATAAGGGGGAATTAAATTGGGTGAAAGCTTAGCACTTGCTGCAGCATTTGGGTGGGTAGGAAGCTCTGTATTTTTAGAAAGGGCAAGTAAAGAAACAGGAACATTAGCAGTAAATTTAATAAGATTGGTTATAGCTATGTTATTTTTAGGAGTAATAACATATGTAAAGAGAGGATTAGTTTTGCCTTTAGATGTAACAAAAGAATCGTTTAAATTTTTATCTATTTCAGGATTATTTGGATTGTTTTTAGGAGACTTTTTTTTATATAAGTCATATGTTAAAATAGGCC
The DNA here is from genome assembly GCF_947038635.1 of uncultured Cetobacterium sp. Classification (GTDB taxonomy): domain Bacteria; phylum Fusobacteriota; class Fusobacteriia; order Fusobacteriales; family Fusobacteriaceae; genus Cetobacterium_A. The sequence continues at coordinate 737 of NZ_CAMQXC010000142.1, forward strand.
CGAGAATAACTTTGTTAGTTATGACGTTTAGCCCAATAGCTGTTTCAATTTTAAGTTTTTTTATACTGAGAGAAAAAATAGAAGGATTTAAAATTTTAGGAATGTTGTTAACAATAATTGGAATAGCGATTGTTATCTTAAAAAAGAAAAATGACAAAGAGTTTTCAAAAGTTGGGTTTGTATATGCTTTATTAGCAATGCTAGGAGAAAGTTTAGGAATTATTTTTACAAGATTAGGATCTATTGATTACGATTCTTTTGCAACAATTCAAGTTAGAACGATACCAGCGATTTTAGCTTTTATAGTTTATATCTCTTTAAAAAAAGAGTGGCCAAATATAAAAGAAGGAATTATAAATAAAAAAGGTATGATATATATAGTATTAGGCACTATTGTGGCAACTTTAGGAGTAACTGCATTAGTAGAAGCGATGAAATATGCAAATGTTGGAATTGTAAGTACTTTAGCAGCAACAAGCCCGATATTAATAATTCCTATATCGATTATATTTTTTAAAGAAAAAGTTAGTATATTAGAGGGGATTGGTGCTTTAATATCTTTTGTTGGAATTACTATATTTTTTATATTATAGTCTTGATTTTTAAGTTTAAAAACAATATAATTATTTTTAATAAATAAAAAAGGAAGGGATATAAGATAGAGATACAGGTCTTGGTAGAGAATAAAAGTTTAAATAAAGATTTAGCAAAGGAGCATGGCCTCTCTTTGTATATAAAAACAAATGGGAAAAAAATATTATTTGATGTAGGTGAAAGTAAAAAGTTTTGGAAAAATGCAGAGAAGATAGGAATTAATTTAGAAGAAATCGATTATTTAATTCTTTCTCACGGTCATAAAGATCACGGTGGAGGGCTACCTTATTTTTTAAAAAGAAATAAAAAAGCTAAAATATATTGTAGCGAATATTATTTTGAAAAACATTATAAAAAAATATTGGGTGCATATATAGATATAGGCATACCTTATGAATATTTAGATGTTGAAAGATTTAATTTTATTCAAAATACATTTAATTTAGAGAATATACATTTATTTCATTGCTTTGATAAAAAAAGTGAGAATCCAATTAATGAAAATCTTTATATGAAAAATGAAAATGGTGAATATGAAAAAGATAGTTTTAAGCATGAGTTACATATGATAATAAAAGAAAATAATAGTAATATTTTGCTTGTTGGGTGTGCACATATAGGAGTAGAGAATATTTTAGAGCAATGTAAAAAAGAGAGGATAGAGATTCATAGTATAATAGGAGGATTTCATCTATCAAGTAGAACAAGTTTAAATAAAAATGAGAAGTATATAGATGAGTTAGTAGAATACTTAAATAAAACAACTATAAATAGCATTTTTCCATGTCATTGTACTGGAGAATTCGGAGTGAAAAAACTTGAAAAAAATAGTGGATTTCAAGTTTTTGAAATTCAAACTGGGAGTAAATTAGAGATTTAAATTATATGTATTTATAGAAAGCTAGTTCATATTGAACTAGCTTTCTATTGGTATTGATATTTTTATAGTTTGTCCCATACAATTTCCAGCGTTAACAATGACATCACTAAAGGTTTCAATAGAATCACCTACAATTTTAAAATTATTTTCATCTATAAATTTTAATAATTTGAAGTAACTTTCACCTATTTTTTGAGTGAAGTCTTTATGATAAATTGAAACTACTAAATTGAAATCGATATAATGATTAGAAACACTAGATGCAATAACTCCGATTCGATCTATTTTAAAATATTCATTATTTAAAATATCATTTTTTTTCAAAATTGTTATTCTCTTGGCTTTTTCTAAACTATATTTTTTTCGAAGTTCATTTAAGGTATGAATTCCTTCAATAAGTTCTTTTTCAGATTTTGGTTCACAAATTTCAATTTGAAAAACAAAGATATCATTTAAAGATTCGAGAAAAGGAGTACAACCATCTTGATTGGATATATTTTCAATTTCTTGAATTTTGTCTGAGATAAATTCGGCAGAGTTTTCAAGAGTTGATATTTTATCTTTGATCTGTTTCAACTTTTTATTAAGTAATTCAATACTATCAGATGTATTTTTACATTTGATATAATCTTTAATTTCTTTTAAAGAAAAATTAGCTTTTTTTAACATACTTATGAAGTATAAGTCTGAGATATTTTCATCATTATAGTATCTATAACCATTTTCATGGTCAATATATGCCGGTTTAAATAAATTGATAGTATCATAATAAATAAGAGTTTCTCTACTTATATTAAATGTTTTAGCAATTTCACTAATTTTATAAAGTTTCAATAAATTACCCCCTTGACTATAAAGTATACTTTATACTATATAATTATAGCAGATATGATAAATATCTACAAATAGCAACACACAACAAATAAAAATGCATATAGGAGGAAAAATGAACACAAAAATTCAAGAAAAAGAAAGATTGTATAAGAAAATGGAAGAAAATTTTCCTAAATTTTTAAAGGATTTAGACAGAATAGTTTCAATTCCTAGTTTTTTAAAAGAGAATAGCGATACGTTCCCTTTTGGAGAGGATATTCAAAAAGCTTTAGAAACAATGCTAGATATTTGTAAAGAGTTAGGATTAAAGACGTTTATAGATCCAGAAGGATACTATGGATATGCTGAAATTGGAGAGGGAGAAAAATTAGTTGGAGTTTTAGGACATTTAGATGTTGTACCTCCAGGAGATTTAAATAAGTGGGAAAATCCTCCGTTTGAGCCTATAATAAAAGATGGTAAATATTATGGAAGAGGATCACAAGATGATAAAGGTCCAACATTAGCGGCTATTTATGCTTTGAAAACACTTTTAGATTGTGGTTTTAATTTGAATTATAGAGTAAGATTTATATTTGGAACAGATGAAGAAAATTTATGGAGAGATATGCCTAAATATGTTGAAAAAGAGGAGATGCCTACAGTTGGATTTACACCTGATTCTAAATTTCCTTTAATCTATGCAGAAAAAGGATTGTTACAATGTAAATTAACAGCAAAAAATCAAAGTGGAATGGTATTTAAAGGTGGAGATGCTTTTAATTCAGTTCCTTCAAGTATTTTAGTTGAAAAAACAGCAGGATTAATAGAAGCTTTAGAAAACTTGAAATATGAGTATACAGAAAAAGATAATAAAATTGAAATTATAGGTAAGAGTGTTCATGCTCAAGTAGCTGAAACCGGAATAAATGCTATAAATAGATACCTACACGCTTTAAGTTTAAGTGGAGTAGAAACAAAATCAGGAAAATTTATAGTTGAGAATTTAATTGGACATAACTTTGCAGAGCCAATATTTGGAGAAGTTAAAGATGAGCATTCAGGAGAGTTGAAATTTAATGTTGGTAAAATTGAATTTACACCGGAGAATGAAATTTTATGTATAGATATGAGAATTCCCGTTACTTATGACAAAGAAATAATTGTTAAGACTTTAACTGAAAAAGCAAAGGAGTATGGATTTGAATATTCTCAACATGATTATTTAAAGTCAATCTACACTCCTCTTGATTCAGAGTTAGTAAAAACACTTATGGGAGCTTATCAAGAAGTAACTGGTGATATGGAATCTCAACCAATAGCTGGTGGTGGGGCAACATATGCAAGAGCAATAAATAATTGTGTAGCATTTGGATATGTTTTACCAAATAGTCCTAAGACAGAGCACCAACCTAATGAATATATAATTTTAGATGATATGAAAATGGCTATGAAAATATACATGAAAGCTTTTGAAAAATTTAGAGTTTAAAAAATATTGCTAGAGGAGATTGAGAACATTGAAAAAAGAAAGAAAGATGTTTAGTGCATATACTATTGTTTTTATATTTTTAGTAATAACAGGAGCTTTAACTTGGATAGTTCCACAATCAGTTGTTGTAAGTAATAATGGTGTAAAAGAAGTGATTTATAATGCCATTGTTAATGATGCTGGAGAGGTAATAAAAGGTTTAGGACGTCAACCAGCAGGTATTTGGAATATTTTAATGGCACCAGTACAAGGATTTGAAAAATCAAGTTCAGTAAGTATTGCAATTTTAATGGCCGGGGCCTTTTTAGGATTAATAAATTCTGTAGGAGCAATGGATGCTGGAATTGGAGCACTATTGAAGAAATATACAGGAACTACTTTGATAGCAATTTTAATGTTTGTTTTTGCTGTTTTTGGTAGTGTATTTGGATTTTGGGAAGAGATACCAGCATTTTCAATTGTTATAGTACCTTTATTTGTTCTAGCAGGATATGATGTGATAACAGGATTGGCTGTTTTAACAGTTGGAGCAACAGCAGGAAATATGGCGAGTGTTGTAAATCCATTTTCAACAGGAGCAGCTATTGGTGCAATTGGAAATCCAGAACTTTCTTTAGGAAGTGGAATGGTATTAAGATTAATTTTATTTATACTTCTTTATGCTATTGGATTATTTTTTACAGTTAAG
>NZ_CAMQXC010000143.1 GCF_947038635.1 uncultured Cetobacterium sp.
CTCTCTTACTCTTTCAGCTAGTATTTTAGCTAATAGCGATAATTATAACTTTCCTAAATTAAAAGAAAAAATGGAAAAAGATGGTTATAAATTAGAGTATGTGAAAAAAGATGAAGGATTTAACTTTAAAAAAGGGGATTCTCATGTTGAAGTTACAGATTATAAAACATACGCTAAGTTAAATGACGCTATAGCTAACTCTATAAATTTATTAGAAGAAAAAGGATTTAAACTTGTTACACAAGAGTGCGATTTTGGAAATGGAGTTTTAGTTTTTACTAATCCATCTATAAAAGATTATGCTTTTGTTCTTTCTGCAAACTATAAAAAGAACATTATGTTAAATACTGGTGGAGCTCCAAAAGATGTTGAGTTCTCTGTGAAAACTTTGCAAGAAACTTTAAAACCAGTTAAAAAATAAAAATTTTTTTTTATTTTTTTCTTGACATATTAAAAATTTAGCAGTATTATTGTAAAATATAAAACAAAAAAAAATTTAGGAGGAAGATATGTCCCAATTGTTCGTTGTTTTAAACTCATTACATCATCATCATAGATATTAGAGTTTGTTCCTGTGAATTTTTCATAGATACAGACTCTTGTTGTATTACAAACTTGAGTCTGTATCTATGATGACAACGAAAAAGAGAAATATCACTTCTTTTAAAGCCATCTAGATACGTTCTAGATGGCTTTTTTGTTTTCAATAATGTTTTGAGGAGGATTTTTATGAAAAAAATATTTAAACTTTTATTATTAACTATTACTATATTTTCAATCTCTTTTGCTAAAGATAACTCTTTAAAAGATCTTCAAGGTAAAGGTGAGGTAGTCATTGGTCTTGACGATACTTTTGCTCCTATGGGATTTAGAGATGAAAAAGGAAACATCATCGGTTTTGATATTGACTTAGCTAATGAAGTTGCTAAAAGAATGGGTGTTAAAGCTATTTTTAAACCATGTGAATGGGATGGAATTATATTTGATTTAAGAAGTAAAAAGATTGATTTAATTTGGAATGGTCTTACTATAACACCTCAAAGAGAGAAGCAGATTGCTTTTTCTACTCCATATTTTGATGATGATCAAATTGTTATTGTTAAAAACCCTGAGATAAAATCTTTTGAGGATTTAAAAGGTAAAAATATAGGCGTTCAACTAGGTAGTGCTTCATACTTTGCTTTTGAAAATTCATCTTTATCTAAAACAACAGGTAATGTCAATAAATACTCTACAAATGTTGAAGCTCTTTTAGATTTAGAAGCTGGAAGAACTGATGCAGTTGTTATAGATGCTGTTGTAGGTAAATACTATGTTGCTAAAAAAGATGGATTTATTGTTTTAAATGAGATTTTAGATAAGCAACAAATGGGAATTGGTATGAGAAAGCAGGATTTATCATTAAAAAACAAAATAGATGAAACTTTAGCTAATATGAAAGCTGATGGTTCATTTAATGAAATTTACCAAAAATGGTTTGGTAACAACTAAAACTTTATTTTAAGGAAGGATTATTTATGGAAAACAATTTATTTTATATACTACAAGGATTAACTCTAACTTTAAAGCTTTACTTTTTTACTTTGATTTTATCTTTACCTTTAGGAATTTTACTTTCTCTTGGAAGAGTTTCAAAAAATAAGATATTAAATGTTGGAATTCAAATATATACGTGGATATTTAGGGGAACACCTCTTTTACTACAACTTTTCTTCGTTTATTATGGCTTACCTGTTTTTGGAATTGTTTTAGAACCTTTTCATGCAGCTCTTATAACTTTTACTATTAACTATGCTGCATATATATCTGAAATCTTTAGAGGAAGTATTTTAGGAGTTGATTCTGGTCAATTTGAAGCTGCTCAAGTTTTAGGTTATAGTTACTGGCAAACTATGTTTAAAATAATTCTTCCTCAAAGTTTAATTACAGCATTACCAGCTCTTTCAAATGAAGCTATTGCTCTTATTAAAGATACCTCTTTAGTTTCTGCTATTGGAATGGCTGAAATTTTAAGAAACTCAAAAGAGATTGTTACAAGAGAGTTTACAATTGCTCCATTTATTATATGTGCTGTAATCTATTTAGGATTATCAACTATTATTATTTTAATTTTAAAAAATATTGAAAAGAAGGTGACTATATAATGGCTATTCAAGTTAAAAATTTAAATAAATCTTTTGGAGAAAACAATGTTTTCAACAATCTCAATTTAGAGATTAAAAAAGGGGAAATTGTCTCAATTATTGGTCCTTCTGGAAAAGGTAAATCAACATTTTTAAGATGTTTAATTGGTCTTGAAGAGTTTAGCTCTGGAGAGATTGTTTGTAATAGAAAAAAAATGGGCATGGTTTTTCAAAACTTCAATCTTTTTCCAAATAAAACAGTATTAGAAAATATTACTGAACCTTTAATACTAGTTGATAAAATTGAGAAGTCTATAGCTATAAAAAAAGCTAAATCTCTTTTAGAAAGAGTTGGTTTATCTGACAAAGAGAATACCTATCCTAAATACCTGTCTGGAGGACAAAAACAAAGAGTAGCCATTGCTCGTGCTCTTGCAAAAGATCCTGAAGTTTTACTTTTTGACGAACCCACTTCAGCTTTAGATCCTTTTATGACTGCAGAGGTTTTAAAAGTTATTGAGGAGTTAAAAGATAATAGAGATATGACTATGGTTATTGTTAGCCATGAGATGGATTTTGTTAATAAAATCTCAACTAGAATAATTGAGTTTTAAGCAACGCTTAAAACTCACTCCCTACATATACTTTGCCATTAATTGATCTCCCTGTTATTTTAGAGCAATCTCCATAATTTTCCCCTTGAAAAAACTCTAAATACTCACTTATATATTTTTCAACTGTATTTAAATATCCAAAAAGTGCTCCGTTTGAACTTCCAGTTGCTGCCTCCTCATCTATTCCATAAAGTGGTGCAAAATTTCTACAATAGACTTTGTCATCTTCAATAGTATAAACATGATAACCCACTACGTTATAAAATTTTGATATATTTTTGATCTCTTCTAAATCAATATCTAAATTGTTCAGTATCTTTCTATTTTTAACAGGAATTAATATATCTCTTAAACCACTGTAGCCAACAACAATCTCTAAGTCTTCATGTAAATCCTCTTTTTTCACTTCTATCGATTGAAGAACTCTCTCTAACTCTGTTATACTCTCAATTTTTATACTGTCTTGTTCTAAAAATATTTTTTCTTTCTCCACTATAACTTTTAAATCCTTAAAATTCACTCTTTCTATATACTCTCCCTCTCCAATAGCACCAGTTTCTTTCAAAACATAGAAAGCTCCTAAAGAAGCATGGCCACAAAACTCTATTTCACACTGAGGAGTATAAAATTTAAGTTCAAATATATTCTCTGATATTTTTTTTACAAAAACTGTCTCTGAAAACCCCAACTCCTTAGCTTTTTTCTGACATTCATCCTTTGAAATATACTCTTTTACTATGACTACTCCAGCTTTATTTCCACCCTTTCCATTATGTGTAAAAACATTAACTATATACTCCATATTTCTCCCCTTTAAAAGTAAAAGGGCATACATAAGTACACCCAATTATATCTATTTATTCAATCTTTTTGCTAACTCTTGAACAGCATACGAAGCTACATCATCTGCATATGTTCCAGTTCCAAATCCAGCATCATACCCCAACTCTTTAGCTAACTCATGAGTAATTCTAGCTCCACCACAAATTACTAACATCTTATCTCTTAATCCCTCTGCTTCTAACATCTCAATAAGTTCAATTAAATTTTTAATATGTACATCCTTTTGAGTAACTGTTTGAGAAACTAAAAGTACATCAGCTCCAATTTCAATAGCTTTAGCTATAAAGTCCTCGTTTAAAACTTGACTTCCCATATTTAAAGCTTCTATCATCTCATATCTTTCTAATCCATAGTGTCCTGCATAACCTTTCATATTCATTACGGCATCTATTCCAACTGTATGAGCATCAGTTCCAGTACTTGCTCCTAAAACAACTATTTTTCTTCCAATATTCTCTTTTACAAACTTATCTGTTTCCTCCATTGACCAAGTTGTCGATTCAACTTTTGGAACATATATAGACTCATAATCTACTGTGTGAGTACAGTTTCCATAACAATTAAAAAATGTAAATCCATCTGTCAACTCTTTAAAATATGAAACTTGTGGATTTTCAAATCCCATTTTTTTCATAAGTTGTTTAGCTGCTTCAACTCCCTCTGCTCCTGCTGGCACTGGTAAAGTAAATGAAAGTTGAGTTTTTCCATCGTTCATTGTATCTCCATATGGTTTAACTGCTTTTAAATCTAGTGTTGTATCAAATGTTCTTTCTTCCATTGAATATAATCCACCACTCATTACTTAACCCCTCCTAACATTTTTGGAATAAACAGATTCATATAGCTAGAACCCTTTTCTACAACTCCAGCTAATCCCTTTCCACCTGTTCTACTTCTTTTTATATCTGCAAAAGTTCCCTTTTCTAGTGAATTAAATAGTCCATCTTCAACCATTTTTTCAAGCAGTTCAACTGATTCATCTAAAACAAGTTGAGCTCTTTTTTGAATTATTCCATCTGCTTTAAACTCTATTTCAGATCCAAAATCTCTCATGTTATTGAATATATATCTAGCATTTTCTATTGATAGATATCTATCTGACATAAATGGTGTATGAATAGCCTCTGTCATCATTCCTAGTAGTTGAAGTCCTTGCCCTGTCATTATTGCAACTTGATTAAATAGTGCATCTTGAATATGCCCTTTAAATATATTTCCTGTCATAAACTTTGTAGGAGGCATATATTTTAAAGGAGCTTTTGGGAAAATCTCTCTAGTCATTTGAGCTTGTGCTAACTCTAATAGGAATCCATTTTCTAATTCAGGATCCATTTCAAATGCATGTCCTAATCCCATCTGCTCCTCTGGAAGACCTGCCATAAATGCTAACTGCTCATTTATTAAATCTGATGCTAAAACTGTATGAGCATTTTCAACTGCATCAGCTGTTGTTAAATAGTTATCCTCTCCTGTATTTATTATAACTCCTGCAAATCCATTTATTACTCTTGAGAAAAACTGGTCAACTAGTGTTCTTTGCATATTTATATCTCTAAATAATATTC
>NZ_CAMQXC010000144.1 GCF_947038635.1 uncultured Cetobacterium sp.
TCCCTATTTTAGGGATAGCTTTTTTTATGCAAAAATTCTAGGAGGTAAAAATGAAAAAAGTTTTAACTATAGCAGGATCTGATTCATGTGGTGGTGCAGGAATTCAAGCAGACTTAAAAGCTATGAGTGCTCAAGGAGTATATGGTATGAGTGTTATAACTGCGATTACAGCACAAAATAGTATGGGAGTTTTCGCAGTTCAAGAGGTGGACTTAAATATTATAAAAAAACAAATAGAAGTTTTGTATGAGGATATAGAGATAAGTTCAGTAAAAATAGGGATGTTATCTAGTAGTGAAATCATAAAAGTTGTTTATGAAACTTTAAGAGATGTTAATGGGAAAAATATAGTTATAGATCCAGTTATGGTTTCTAAAAGTGGGTACTATCTTTTAAAAGAGGAAGCTATACAAGCATTAAAAGAGTTTTTAAAAATTGGAACTCTTGTGACACCAAATATTCCAGAAGCTGAAATTTTAGCAGATATGAAAATAGAATCTGAAGAAGATATGATTTTAGCGGCTAAAAAAATAAAAAAATTAGGTGCAAAAAATGTTTTAATAAAAGGTGGACATAGAGAGGATAACTGTACAGATATACTTTTAACAGAGGAAGATGAAGTTATTAGATTTTTAGGTGAGAGATTTGAAACAAAAAATACACATGGAACAGGATGTACATTATCCTCAACTATAGCTTCTTATATAGGAAAAGGTTACTCTATAGAGGAGTCAGTAAAAATGGGAAAAAGATATATAACGGAAGCGATTAAAAACTCATTTTCTATAGGAGAGGGAGTAGGACCAGTAGGACATTTTGTAAATCTTTATAAAAAGGCGGGTGTTGATTTTGAATAAAAATATTATGAAAGAAGAGATAATTAATGAGATTGTATTAGCTTTAAAAAATATTAAGGAGAAAACACCATTAGTTTATCATTTAACGAATACAGTAACTATAAATGATTGTGCTAATATAACGTTGGCTATTGGTGGTTCACCATTAATGTCATTTTGTCTAGAAGAGATAGAAGAAATAATTGGATTTTCATCAAGTGTAGTTTTAAATATAGGAACGATGGATAGAAGCATGGAGAAAATGGCAGTAGAAGTTGGAAAAATTGCTAATAAATTAAAAAAGCCAATTATTTTAGACCCTGTGGGAGTAGGCGCTACAAAAGCTAGAAAAAATCTTGTAAATTCATTATTAAAAGAGGTAAGATTTACAGTAATAAAGGGAAATATGGCCGAAATAAAATCACTTTTAAATATAGACTCTTTAAGTAGGGGAGTAGATTCCTTAGAAAAAGATGATAGTGGGGAAAAATTGGTGAAGCTTGCGGCTAAAAAGTTTAATTCAGTGATAGCTATAACTGGAGAAATTGACTATATTGGAAATCAAGAAGTAGTTTTTAAAGTAATGAACGGTCATAAAAAAATGGGATTAGTTACAGGAACAGGATGTATGATTTCATCTTTAATAGGAGCATTTTTAGGAGGAGAAAATAACTCTTTAATCAGTACATTAGGTGGGGTATTATCAATGGGAATAGCTGGAGAATTAGCAGAAAAAAAATTTATAGGAACAGGAAGTTTAAAAGTTAATATAATGGATAATATATCAAATTTAACTGAAGAAACAATAAGAAAAAATGAAAAAATATCCTCTGCTAATTAGCAGAGGATTTATACTTTTTATATAAATAAAAAGGTAATCCTGTTAAGTATATAAGAAGTGTTTGAATAATATAATTTTCTCCAGCAGCATACACCATCCAAAAACAATAAAATAAGGCTAAAATTCCATATACAATATATTTTTTATCATTTTTAAATGATGAAATTTTTAGTAAAAATAAAATAGAAAAGATATATGGTAAAAGCATTAGTGCAGCAGCAGAATTTGTAATTATAAGATATACATTACTTGAGAAAAGAGAAATCATAAAAGCAATTTGTTTAATAGAAGCATTAAAAATTAGTGCATTACTAGCAGCCCCATTAATATTTAATTTTTTTAGAAAACTTGGAAATAAATTATCCATAGATATATTATATGGAATTTCAGCAGCTATAATAGTCCAAGTAATCCAAGCACCAAATATGGAGATTAAAACAGAAATATTAATAAAAATTGCACCCCATTTGCCAATAATAGCCTCTAATATATAAGCTAAAGCTGGATCTTTTAAGTTTTGGAGTTTTTCAGCAGGAAGTATACCATAACTTAGAACGACTATAAAAATATATAAAAAAAGTGCTATAAAATAACCAACAAAAGTGGCACGACTAACATCATTTTTATTTTTTGCTCTCCCAGAGATAACAACAGCTCCTTCCACTCCTATTAAAGCCCATAAGGTTTGAAGCATACATCCTTTAATCTGTATAAAAATATCTCCCTTGTAATTTAATGTTCCCCAAAAGTCGAGAGAAAATATTTTATATTTAAAAAAAATAAACATAAAACAAATAGACATAATAATTGCTGAAACTTTACCAAAAGTGGCTAAAAAATTGAAAAAATTATAAGTTTTAATACCTTTCATAATAATATAAGAAATCAACCATAAAAGAGAAGTACCTAAAATAAATCCTTGAGGTGTTTTCACTCCTACAATAGATGGGAAAAAATAGCTTAGTGTTTGTACTATAAGAACAGGATAGCTTGCATTACTAACAACGCAAGCTAACCAATATCCCCAAGCAGAAAAAAATCCAGCTAAAGGTCCAAAGCCTATACGAGCATACTCATATATTCCATTATTTAAATCTGGTTTTTTTAAAAGAAGTCTTTGGTAAATTTTTATTATGAAAAATACACCGAATGTGGATATGCTCCAACCTATTAAAGCCGCACCAATAGAAGATGTTTTTGCAATTTCTTTTGAAATATTAAAAATTCCACCACCAATAACAGAACCAATTACAACACCAATAAGCCCAAATAAACCAAACTCTTTTTTCTCAGTCATAAATATCACCTATTCTTTAATTTTTAATGTAAATATTGAATACTTATTAAAAAAGTATAATGAACAAAAATAAAGTAAAATAAAAGAAGATAAAAATCTACAGACAAAAAGAGCAATCATTATAGCAATTTGATATTTTATAGCAACAATAGGTAAAGATCCTCCTAAAATTTGACCAGTCATCATACCAGGAAGAGAAACTAATCCAACATTTGCCATAGTAGCAACAGAAGGTTTAAAAGCTAAAGTTATGGCATTTGCTATAAATGGTTTTAGTGCTTCAAATTTAGTAGCTCCAAATGATAAAGATAGAAGATAGCTTTCCTCGTTAAGTTTTAAATTATTTAAAAAGTCATTGATAGTTACAATCATTCCATTTAGAGTATTTCCTAAAATCATACCAGAGATTGGTATTAAATATAGAGCATCAAGAGGATCTTTTAAGTGTAGTAAAAGCTCTGAAAATATAAACATATTAAGAATTAAAGGGATGATAGTAGATACAGCAACGATTATATAAAATTTATGATCTTTTATTTTAACATCTCTTACAATTGTAAAGGTACATGCAAAAGTCATAAGAGCCAAATATGCTAGATTAATCCATGAGTTATTGATTGTTAGGATATAGTGTAGATAAACTCCAACTAACATAAGTTGTATAAACATTCTTAGAATAGATTTTATAACATTAGAAATCATATGTATTTCAAGATAATTCATAATATAAAATATAGGGATTAAAAAAATAACAAAATAAAGTAAATTAGGTAAAAATATATCTTGTGCCACTAAAGGATCACCTTCCTAAAGTTATCTAAAGCTTCTATTTTATCATGAGAGACTAAAATAACTGTTTTATTAGTATTTAAAATATAATTTGTAACTTTTTCTTTCATATCTTGATCTAAAGAAGAGGTTATTTCATCTAAAACCCAAATTTTTCGATCTAATAAAATAATTATAACAAAAGCTAATCTTTGCTTTTCACCACCTGAAAGCTGATTTATATTCTTAGATAAAATACTAGAATCTAAATTAAATTCCTTCAAAGTTTTTATAAGAATATCCATATCTAATTTAGTTTTTAAATTTTCCTTATAATTAAAAATAGTATGTATTAATTTTTCAATTTTTACATTTAAAAAAGGTGTAGATTGAGGCATGTATCCAATTTTATTTCGAATGATATTAATATTTTGTTCATTTAATTCTAAATTATCTACAAAGATATTTCCAGAATTGGGAGTGCTAAAACCAAGTAAAAGTTTAAGTAATGTAGTTTTTCCTTTTCCAGAAACTCCAGAAATTAATATCTTTTCTCCTGGATTTACAACTAAATTAAAGTTATTTAAAACAATTTTATTATTAAATTTAATACTTATATTTTTAAAACTAATCATATTCCCCTCCATAAAACTTTATAGGGATTTTAACATATAAAGCAAGGAAAAACCATAAGAAATTTGTATATAAAACTAGGGAGAGTTTAAAAATAAGGAGGTTGTTTATATGACGGGACGAGTATCAAATTAGAAGAGGTTAATAACTTTGAAAAAAGATTACTAAAACATGGGAAAATTTTAACATTAAAGCCTAAAGAGGATAAGATAAATAGCTTTTTTCTAGAGAAAGGTCATAATGTTGAACATTTAAAATTAGAATCTCAAAGTGATAATGAATTACATGAAGCTCTTGCAAGAGAAAATATAGTTAAAATTATGAGAGGATTAAAAGATAGAGAGCGATTTATAGGTATTTGGGCTTTAGATACTCTATTACATCTAGATCGTTTGGATCTCTACTATGTTTTGAATAAATTTTATCAAGTTTTGGTTGAAAAAGGCTTGCTTTATCTTTCTTTTAGATTTGGGGAAAAAGATTATTTTAAAGAGGGAAGATGGAATACTTGTTTTACAGAAAAAGAGCTAATGGATTTAGTTGGATTTACTGATTTTGATATTTTAGAAATGAGTAATCAAGATGATTATATTAATGTAATATTAAAAAAGTGAGATTTTTAGTATCACTTTTTTTATCGATTATATTTTTTAGTTAAAATAGATATTTTTTGAGAAAGCTTGCTATCTAAAAAAGAGCTATCAACTCTCCAAATCC
>NZ_CAMQXC010000145.1 GCF_947038635.1 uncultured Cetobacterium sp.
ATTTTTTTTTTATTTGATGTAAAATGTTCTTGCTAGGGGTGCCCTTATGGCTGAGAGACTTTGAAAAAAGTTAACCCTTCGAACCTGATTTGGTTAAAACCAACGTAGGGAAGCTATTTTATCTAGTTATTATATAACTGATTAAAAGGCTATACTCTATTGGGTATAGCTTTTTTTTATAAAATAGCCACCTTAAAAATAAAAGGGAGGTAATTTATTTTGAATTTTAAATTTAATGGCGAATCTATGTCTCTAGATTCTGCTAGCACAATTAAAGAGTTTATTCACTCTCTTAATTTAAATGCTGATGGTCTTATTGTTTTGCTTAATGATAATATTATAAAAAAAGAAAATCTTGATATTGTTATTGAAGAGGGATATTCAATTGAAATCTTAAATTTTGTGTGTGGAGGATAGTTATGGATAAATTATTTATAGGTGGAGTAGAATTTAATAATCGTCTTATTACAGGTAGTGGAAAATTTTCAAACTATTCATTGATCAATGAGATGTTAAATAAGTGTGGTAGTGAGATGATTACCGTTGCATTGAGAAGAGTTGATCTTAGTGGAAAAAGTGAAAATATTTTAGAATATGTTCCAAAAAATATAAAACTTCTTCCTAATACAAGTGGGGCAAGAAATGCTGAAGAAGCTATTAAAATAGCAAGAATTGCAAGAGCCTCAGGATGTGGAGATTTTATAAAAATTGAAATCATAAGTGATATGAAGTATTTAATGCCTGATAATGAGGAAACTATAAAGGCTACTGAAGTACTTTCAAAAGAGGGGTTTATCGTTATGCCATATATCAATCCAGATTTAATTGTCGCTAAAAAATTGGAACTTGCTGGAGCAGCAGCTATTATGCCACTTGGGGCTCCTATTGGATCAAATAAAGGCCTTTTAACAAAACCAATGATTGAGATTCTTCTTGAAAATTGTACTCTTCCTATCATTGTTGATGCAGGAATTGGAAAACCATCTCATGCATGCGAAGCTATGGAAATGGGGTGTAGTGCTGTTTTAGTTGATACCGCTATTGCAACTAGTGGTGATCCTGTGAAGATGTCTATCGCTTTTAATAAAGCTGTTCAAGCTGGTCGTGAAGCTTACTTAGCTAAGTGTAGTAAAATTAATAATACTGCCATTGCATCTTCTCCCCTTACTGGCTTTTTAAGGGATTAGTGAGAATTTATGGAAAAAATTTTACAACATTATAAATCCTTTGATTATGATAATTTTTTTGAAAAATTAAATGTGTCTGATATAAAAAATATTATTGAAAATAGTGGAGATAAAATTCTTGAAGATTTAGAGTTTTTAGCTTTACTCTCTCCAAAAGCTTCAAGTTTATTGGAAAGCATGGCTATAAAAGCTAACTCTATAACTGAGCAATATTTTGGTAAAGAGATTCATATATATGCCCCTTTGTATATTTCAAATATCTGTGATAATGAATGTAGTTATTGTGGTTTTAAACATTCAAATCCAATTAAAAGACGTCATTTAACTCTCGAAGAGATTGAAAAAGAAGCTTCATTTATCTCTGAAACTCTTGGAATTCACAGTATTATTTTATTAACTGGAGAAAGCTCTATAAATTCTATAGAGTATTTAAAAAACTCAATTAAAATTTTAAAAAAATATTTTTCTACTGTAATAATAGAAGTTCAACCTCTCTCTCAAGATGAATACGAGATTCTATATAAGTCTGGACTTGATGGTGTTACTGTTTATCAAGAGTGTTATCATAAAGAAACGTACTCTAAGTATCATTTAAATGGGAATAAAACAGATTTTAACTATAGACTAGAGACACCTAAAAGGGCAGCTCTAGCTAATTTAAGAGCTATTAATATTGGTACTCTATTTGGACTTGGAAACCCTATTGAAGAGGCATTTTTAGCAGGTATTCATTTAAAATATTTAACAAATAATTTTTTAAGTTCTCAATTTTCTATATCTCTTCCCAGAATTAAAGAAGCTTATAGAAATATCAAGCCTGAAAATATTGTAAGTGATAAAAATTTTGTACAATTTCTTCTAGCTTATCGTTTGGCTTTCCCAATGGCTGGAATAAATATCTCAACTAGAGAAAGTCAAAACTTCAGAGATAATTTATTACCTTTAGGAGTTACTAAATACTCTGCAGGTTCTATTACAGAAGTAGGTGGATACTCTCTTTCAAATAATTCAGAACCACAATTTGAAACAGATGATCATAGAAGTGTTCGAGATATTGTTTCTATGTTAAAAACTAAAGGATATCAACCTATCTTTAAAGACTGGGAAGGTAATATATGATTAAAATAGGTATTGCTGGTTGTGGTGGTATAGGTTCAAACGTAGCTATGAATCTTGTTCGAGCAGGTCTCAAAAATTTCGTTTTAGTCGATTTTGATAAAATTGAAGACTCTAATTTAAATAGACAATTTTATTTTAAAAATCAAATAGGATTATATAAAGCTCCTACATTAATGAGTAATTTAAAATCTATCAATGAAAATTTAAATATCAGTTTTTTTATAAAAAAAATTGATAAAAACAATATCTTAGATTTTTTTTCAGATTGTGATATTATTATTGAAGCTTTTGATAAAAAAGAGTTTAAAACTCTTTTAATTGAGAACTATTCAACTAAATACACTATATCTGCAAACGGTATTGGTGGAAGAGATTTAGAAAATATAAAAAATTTAACATTTGATAAATTAACTGTGGTTGGTGATTTTTATAGTGATATAAAAACTTATCAAACTTATTCAACAAAAGTTATGCTTATAGCATGCCTTATGGCAAATAAAGTTTTAGATATAGTAGGAGGATTTTTCGATGAAAAAATTTGATTTACCCATTGGTGTTTATGCAATTACAGATTCCAAATCTGCAAAAAATAAAAAATTTTTAGATTATTGCGAAGACCTTTTAAAGGGGGGAGCTAAAATTATACAATATAGAGAGAAAAAAAGAGATATAAAACTTCTCTTAGAAGAAGCTAAGGCTTTAAGAGAGTTGACACTAAAATATAATGCAACTTTTATAGTTAATGACTACCTTGATATTGCTCTTTTATCAGAAGCTGATGGAATTCATATTGGACAAGACGATCTTCCTATAAAAGATGTTAGAAAAATTTTGGGTGAAAATAAAATTATTGGAATTTCTACTCACAATCCTCAAGAAGCACAACAAGCTATTATAGATGGAGCCGATTATATTGGAGTAGGACCAATTTTTTATACAGAAACTAAAGAGGATGTGTGCGCTCCAGTTACATTAGAATATTTAGATTTTGTAAACAAAAATATCAAGTTACCTTATGTTGCAATTGGAGGAATCAAAGAAAATAATCTAGATAAAGTTCTCGCTATGGGAGCAAAATCTATTTGCCTTGTTTCAGAGTTAGTCGGTGCAGATAATACTCTTGAAACTACTAAAAAAATTAATAATATGATTAAAAATTGGCATAAAAATTAATAAAAAAAAACCTCTAATTTTACTTAGAGGTTTTTTTATAGTCCTAATACAATTTTATTATTCATTAAATTACATTTATCTTCAAGTTCTTTTAGTTTTAATTTACTAGTATAAATAAACTCCTTATTCTTAAAAACTATAATTTCTTCCTTATAATCCAAAATTTCTATCAGCTGAACATTAATTATAGTTCCTCTATCTAATTTATAAAAAATATTTGTATGAATAATTTTCTCTTCTACTTCAGAAAAATTTTTCTTTATATCAAAAATTTCTGAATTTGTTAAATGAAATTCTGTTCTTCTTGAAATGCTTGAGTATGTAATATAATTTATTTCTGAAAAACTATATACTCCTCTTTTAAAGCTATCAAAAAGATAAAAGGAGCTTATATTATTTTCTTTTTTCTCTAATTGCTGAATACACTCTTCTAATTCAAAAATATCTTTTCTAATTAAACAATCATCTACTAAACTACTTAAAAATAATTTTCGCATCTCTCTGGTTTCATTTTCACCAACCAATGCAATTACTTTTAAGTTTCGTTTTCTATATTCAACTAACTTTTCATCTATATTTTCTGTTTTTGAATCAATAATAATAATATCAACATTTTGTATTTCATCACCATTTTTTCTTAAGTCAATACATTTATAAGGAATAACTTCATTTAAAATTATTTTCAAATTATTATCTACATCTATTCCTAATATCATTTAAATCAACTCCTCGTATAAAGAGTCTAATCTAACTTTACTAACTATACTTCCTATTTTATTAGAAAGATCTAATAAAAAATTTTGTTCTTCTATAGTTAAAGGTGTATCTCCTTCTTCAATAAAAATTAAAGCAATGTATTTATTCTCATTAAATTCAACTCTATATGCTGAACTATACTCCTCTAGTTTTATCATGTCTTTTGAAATGACGATTTCATTATCATCACCTTCTCTAATAAACTCTTTATACTCTTCTGGATCAAAAAGTATTTTTACTTTTACATCTACTAACGTTACATTTTTTAAAATTTCCTTTTGAAGAAGTTTTTCAAATGTTTTTACATCTCTAACTAAGCATAATCTGTTATATATCTTATCAACTGCTTCATTTTTATATTTCATTATACCTTCAATAATATTTGTATAAAAATCTAAAATAACTATAGTTCCTAAAATAACAGCTGGTTCTGTCAAAGTTTTAAAATAAAAAAGAGATATATAACTTAAGGTCGCACCTATAGAATATCTTATAGCTCTCATTACATTTTCTGTGTATATTTTAAAAATATAAAAAACAAGACACCAATAAATATAACATATTTCCATTAGCTCTATAAAATAATATAAATTTCTCTCTTTAGGAAATAACTCTCTGAAAAACTCCAAAACAAAATATGTTATTCCTATTGCAATCCAACTGAAAGATATTTTTTTTCGAACCTTTCTTCTTTGAATGAAAAATTGAAAAAGTGTAATTATAAAAATTATTCTAGTTAAATCTATTACTCTTCTAGCTGTTCTAATAATATTTAAAAATATAGGTGATTCCTC
>NZ_CAMQXC010000146.1 GCF_947038635.1 uncultured Cetobacterium sp.
GCTAAAGAAAAAGAGATTTTAGAAAATGAAAAAGAGTTGAATAATAAGATTTCTACTTTAAAATCAAATATAAAAAATAGTTCATCTAATATAACTCAAAAAGAAACTGATTTAAATAAGATTAAAGAAAAATTAACTTTATATGAAAAAGAGATTTTAGAGGAGAGAGAAAATATATCTTTACTTAAACTTGAAAGCGACTCTTTAGATTTTATTAACAGTCGAAAAACTCTGTTAGAAAATATGGATAAAGAGTATCGTGAGGTTTCTAATAAAAAAGAGAGTTTAGATATCTCTCTTAGAAAAGTACGAGACAACATCTTTAAAGATTTTAACACAGTTCAAACTCTTTCTCTTGAAGTAATTAGTTTAGAAGAAAAAAATAATCATTTAAAAGATAGCTATAATGATAAAAAAGAGTGGTTGAAAATAGAAGCTACTAAAAATGGATTTTTATCCATTGAAGATATATTGAATCATATCTTAGAAGATAATAAAATAAATGTATTAAAAGATAAAATATCATCACATGAAAAAGATAACATAAGATATCAAAGTTTAAAAGACGAGGTAGTAAACTCTATTAATAATAGAGTCTTTAATAAAGATAGATGGAGCGAATTAGAAGAAAAGCTGGAAACTCTAACAACTCAAGAGCAAAATCTTTTTAAAGAGATTACAGAGCATAAAAGTGATTTAAACAGACTTGAACAATTAGCCTTAGAGTCTAAAGAGCTTTTTGAAAAAATAAATAAACTTACCTTAAAACAAGATGATATTATCACTCTTCAGAAAAAATTCGAAGGAAGAAAATTTGTAAAGTTTCTAGCTAGAAAAAAATTGGATTATATAGCTTATGAAGCATCTAAAAGATTGCAAAAAATTACAAGAGGTCGATATATTTTAACAGTTGATAATAATTGTGATTTTAATATTGTAGATGCTTTTAATAGTAATTTTACTAGAGAGTGTTCAACTCTTTCAGGAGGAGAAACATTTATCGTATCTCTTGTGTTAGCATTAGCTTTATCAAGTCAACTACAACTAAAGGGTAAAATACAACTTGAATTTTTCTTTTTAGATGAAGGGTTTGGAACCTTAGATGCTACTCTTCTCGATCGAGTCATTGAAATTCTAGAAGAGATTAGATGGAAAGATGCAATGAAAATAGGAATTATAAGTCACGTTGAAGATTTAAAAATTAGAATTCCTAGAAGATTAGAAGTAACTCCAGCAGTTCCTGGAGAATCAGGTAGTATAATAAAATTAATATAAAAATGAATGTGAGGTTTTAATGAGAACAATTGGAGTATTTGATTCTGGAGTAGGGGGAGTTTCAGTATTAAAAGAGGTTATAAAAGAGTTTCCCTATGATAATATCATCTATTTTGGAGATAGTTTACATGCTCCTTATGGAGATAGAGAGATTGAAGAGATTCGTGCGCTCTGTCTAAAAGTCTCAGACTTCTTAGTTTATGAAAAAAAAGTTGATGCCATCGTTATAGCTTGTAATACAGCTACTGGAGCTGCTATGCATATAATGAAGGAAAGATATCATGTTCCTGTGGTTGGAGTGGTAGATAATGGTGTTAAAGAGGGTATAAGAATAACTAAAAATAAAAACATAGGAGTTATTGCTACTCCTGCCACAATAAAAATGGATATCTACTTAAAAGAGTTTCATCGAATTGATAAAAATTTAAATATCTACCAAGTAAAATGTCCACTTTTTGTAGGAATGATTGAGAAGGGATGGATTGATAATGAGGAAAGTAGTATGCTAATAAAAAGCTATTTAAATAATTTACCTCAAAATGTTGATACCCTTATTTTAGGTTGTACTCATTATCCATTAATTGAAAAATATATAAAAAGACATTTCATTGGAAACATTGTAGATCCAGCTAAAGAAACTGCAAAATCTTTAAAAATGATTATAGGTGATGGAATATATACTCAAAAAACATTTACAAAATTTTTTGTTAGTGGCGATTCTCAAAAGTTTAAAGAGGTTGCTCAAGAATTTTTAGGAACTACCATTGATGAAGTTGAAAAAATTATCTTATAGGGGAGGAGTTTATGAAAAGAATTCATCTGTTTTTATTTCTTATTTTTACAATGAGTGTTGCTATTTTTTCGGCAACAATTAATATAGCACAAGAGGGAGACCCTAGAACATTTGATCCTCACTTTGGAAACGATGGATTTTCTTTGCGAATAAATCGTTTACTATATTCAAGACTTTTAGAAAAAAATTCTAATATGGAAACTGTTTTAGGAGTAGCTAAAAGCTATAAATTTATAGATAATAAAACTATTGATTTTACTTTAAAGGATAATGTTTTTTTTCAAAATGGAGAAAACTTAACTTCTGAAGATGTTAAGTTTTCTTTTGAAAGAATGAAAAAATCTCCTAGAATTGCAGGAGTATTACCTCCTATTAAAGAGATTATTATAAAGGATAAATATAATTTTCAAATGATTTTGGAAAAACCATTCTCATCAATTATAGACCAACTTACACATCCTGCGTTAAGCATTGTAAGTAAAAATTATCTAATAAAAAATCCAGATATTTTAGTTGAACGACCTATGGGAAGTGGTAAATATATTTTAGAAAGTTGGGCTCCAGGAGAGGGACTAGTGCTTGAACGGTTTGAAAACTATTTTGATACTAAGCCGGCTTATGAAAAAATAAATATAAGAACAATACCTTTAGCAACAAATAGAACTATAGCTCTTGAAACAGGAGAAGCTGATATAGCCTTTTCTTTACCACCTCAAGATGAAAAAACTATTAATAATAATAAAAATTTAAAATTTATCTCTAAACCCTCATATTCATATACATATATGGGGTTGAATTTAAAAAAAGATATTTTTCAAGACTCTAATATAAGAAGAGGTATAAACTTAGCTATTGATAAAGATGCTATCTTAGAAGTAGTTTTAAATGGAGAGGGAAAAATTGCAAACTCTCCAGTTGCTGAAGGAGTAAAAGGGCACAATTCAAATTTAAACAATTTAGGATATGATAAAAATGAAGCTTCAAAACTTTTAACACCCTTAAAAGATAAAACTCTTACTTTAGCTACAATGAGTAATAATATAGATATTCAAACTGCTGAAATTATCTCTGGATATTTAAATGATATTGGAGTTAATGTTCAAATAACGGTTTTAGAACCCAGTATTTATTGGGTTAAAACCAACAGTGGAGAATTTGATATGTTTATCGGGTCTTGGGGAAGTGTCACTGGTGATTCTGACTATGCTCTTTATCCAACTCATCACTCAAGCGCTTTTGGAGCTCCAGGAAATCGTACATTTTTTAGTAACGAAAATGTAGATAAACTTTTAGAAGAAGCTCGAAGTACTTTAGATCAAAATAAAAGAGAAAAAATTTATCAACAAATTCAAGAAATTATTGTGAGTAATAACAGTGAAGTAATGCTATTTTATAGAGATTTAAATGGTGCACTTAATAAAAAAATACAAGGCTTTGAGATGTATCCTATCCCAATACATGATTATTCTTTAGGAACTATTCATTAGACTGATGATTCAAATTAAAGGAAAGCATTTGACTTTATGGTATCTATGAGGTAATACATATGGTAATTAAGATAATAGAAGGGGTTGATACCATGATTATAGCTTATGAAAAATTAACTAACTCGTACAGAAATATTGTTAAGGAAAATCTATTCCATATTGGAGAGGGACTTATTCTAGATAGAGAGAATAATGTTTTGCATAGATTTAATAATATCAATGATATTACCTTAGATACTTTAAAGACACTTAATAAGCTTAAAGAGGAGATTGTTATAGTATATCCTTGCAATTTAAGAGATAGAAAAACAACTCTAGATGTCTGTGTAGAATCTTATGTAATTAGACATTATAACTTAGAAACTATATTTGATGCGATTCATGGCTGTCAGTGCACAAAGAGAAACATCAAGCTTTTATGGAATGTGGATTTAAGACATTGTAATGTTTTCTTTTAAAAAATACAGTTAGATTACATTTTGATCCACAAAAAATCTTTTTTTACACAATTTAGCGTAGTGTGACTTAAATCACACTACGTTTTTTTATTTTTAATATAAAATGCTAGTATATCATTTAATTGAGGAGGAATATATGTTTTTTGAGGCAGTTGAAAAAGTTGCAAATGCAGGTGTTAGTAAATCTAATTTTTTAAAAAATAGTTTTGGAAAATACTTTGTGCTATCAACTTTTGCTGGATTTTTTGTTGGATTAGGAATTTTATTAATTTTCTCTATTGGTGGATTAGCAGCACCAGTTATTGGACCTTTAGGTGCTAGAACACTTATGGGAGCTTGCTTTGGAGTAGCACTGAGTTTAGTTATTATGTGTGGTAGTGAACTTTTTACAGGAAATAACTTTGTTATGACAATATCTACACTATCTAAAAAAACAACTTGGGCTGATACTATTAAACTTTGGGTTGTATGTTATTTTGGAAACTTAGCTGGATCAATTTTATGTGGATACTTATTCTCTTTAACAAATTTAACTGTTCACTTTGTGCCTGGTGCTGAAAGTGTGGGTAAATTTATGGGAACTATAGCTACATTGAAAGCTACAGCACCTTTCTGGGATCTTTTTTATAGAGGAATACTTTGTAATATACTTGTTTGTTTAGCTGTTTGGTGTTCTATAAAAATGACATCTGAATCAGGAAAATTAATTATGATTTGGTGGTGTCTATTTGCATTCATAACTGTTGGTTTAGAGCATAGTATTGCAAACATGACTCTTTTTTCTGCGTTAATGTTTAAAGAACCTCAATTCTTTATGGGAATGATTGTTAACTTAATCCCAGTTACTTTAGGAAATATGCTAGGTGGAATTGGATTAGGAGCTGCGTATTATTACGTATCTAAAAAAGATTAATATAAATTTTTATTAAATCCTTTAGGAGTTTACTCTAAAGGATTTTTTATTTCATTAATAAATGTAAACAGAAG
>NZ_CAMQXC010000147.1 GCF_947038635.1 uncultured Cetobacterium sp.
TAATAATTTACTTACTGTTATTAGATTATTTAGTATTTTTGAAAATTTAACTCCTAGATAGTTTAATACTCCTAAAAAAACTCCAATACCTACAACAAATAGTTTATTATAATATGGATCAATTGTTATGGGATATATACCACCAAAAGCTGTTAAAAACCCTTGAATCTCTGCTGCCCAACTAACAATACCTATAAACCAAGCAAAAATTCCAATTTCAAATCCTACAAAATTTCCATATGCTTCTTTTGCATAAACAAAGGACGAACCATTCTTATCAAATATACTTGCTGTTTCTGCGAAACAAAGAGCTAAAAATAAGGCTAACACAGCATTTATTAAAATTACTATCAAACTTGCTAATCCTACATCAGCATATGCTTTATTTGGCAAAAGAAAAATTCCCGATCCAATTATTGAATTTATTCCTAAAAAGAAAATACTCCAAAATCCAAGTTTATTACTTGTTAAATCACCCATTTAGGTACCTCCTTTTCTCCATTAATTTTTGTTCTATGTAACATACTACCCCTCCTGTATTTAATTGTTTTTATGCTACATTATTCTCTTTTTTTTTAATAAATCCTTTAGAAAAAAATTTTTTCTTGTTTTTTCAAAAAAAATAAGGTATATACGTACTACTTAGTAACTAATCTATTTTCAAAAGGAGTGATTTTAATGATAAAAAAATGGTTACCTTTGTCTCTTTCAGCTCTTTTACTTTGTGGATCGATTACATCTTTAGCAGCTGAAACTAAAGTCTATCAAGGTTTAGGACATGCGACAAACTTTAGAGTTGGTCCTGGTAAAGATAGCGAAGGACAACAAGTTTATAGTTTTAACTATGTTGATGCCGCAGTACTTTTTGACGCTGATGGAAAAATTATAAATGCTGTAGTTGATGCTTTAGAAGTTAGTTCACCTAATTATGATGGTGAAAGTATGCCTCATTTTTCAGGATGGCCTGGTACTGAAGGTCATAATTTAGCTGATCATAAAACTAAAAAAGTTATCGGTAAAACTGAGAATACTCCCGCTAATATAACTAAAGAGGTTGATAGTTGGAAAACTAAAAGAGAGCGTGGAGCTAGCTATGGAATGAATCCTAAAAATGAATGGGATGAACAAATGGACTTTTTCCAAGAGAAATTTAAGGGTAAAACAGTTGATGAATTAGAAATTATTTTCACAAAACTATATTCAGATGTTAATGGTAGACCTCTTAAAAAAAGTAGTAATAATGAAAAAGATAAAGAAAAGTACAGTAAACTTACTGATGCAGAAAAAAAAGAGGTTGCTGATATAACTGCTGGAGCTACAATGAGCCTAAGAGACAGTCATGGTGATATTTTAGGTGCACTAAAAAATGCATATGAAAACCGTGTTGAGGTAACTATTCCAACTAAATAATACTAAAAATTACTGAAACTTTTCACAAAGTTTCAGTTTTTATTTTATTGACATTACTTTTTTAGTGTGCTAAATTAAAGGTATCGAGTATTTTTTAAACTTATTGTGTACACTATTTAATCACAATTAATTATTTTTTAAGGAGATTTTAACATGAAAAAAATTGTTGTTGTTGGAAGCATTAACATGGATTTAGTTACAATTTGCGAAAGAGCGCCTCGTGGTGGTGAAACTCTTTTAGGTAAGAAATTCATGCAAATTCCTGGTGGAAAGGGAGCTAACCAAGCTGTTGCTATGGGGAAGATGAAATCTCCAGTTTCTATGCTAGGAAAAATAGGAAAAGAGG
Organism: uncultured Cetobacterium sp.; assembly: GCF_947038635.1. Lineage (GTDB taxonomy): Bacteria > Fusobacteriota > Fusobacteriia > Fusobacteriales > Fusobacteriaceae > Cetobacterium_A. Next base: position 1,757 of record NZ_CAMQXC010000147.1, read on the forward strand.
GTATGGGGAATATTCTTCTAGATTCTATGAAAAAGGATGGAGTAGATGTTTCTAACATAGAATATTGTGATGAAGCTACTGGTATTGCTAAAATCATAGTAGAGGATAATGGACAAAATAGAATTATTGTTGTTCCTGGAGCCAACTATGAAGTAGATAACTCTTATATAGATAGACATTTAGATACTATTAAAAATTGTGATATTCTTGTTACTCAATTAGAAATCCCAATGGAAACAGTTAAATATTCATTAAAAAAAGCGAAAGAGCTTGGAAAAATAACTATTTTAAATCCTGCTCCTGCTAATAAATTAGATGAAGAGATTATTTCAAATTCTGATTATATAATTCCTAATGAAACAGAGTTAGAGATTCTATCTGGAATCCCTGTTACTGATGAGGAAAGCGTAATAAATGCTGCAAATATCCTTTTAGATAAAGGTGTTAAAGGTCTTATTGTTACTTTAGGAAGTAAAGGATGTATGTTTATAAGCAAAACAGAGAGAAAATCATTCCCAGCTTATAAGGTAAAAGCTATTGATACAACTGCTGCTGGAGATAGTTTTATTGGTGGTTTTGTAAATGGACTTGCTTCTGGTTTAACTTTTGAAGAGGCTATTGATAGGGGAACTAAAGTTGCTGCTATCTCTGTTACTAGAATTGGTGCTCAAACGTCGATACCAACTCTTGAAGAAGTACTAAATTTTAAAGGAGAATAGATTATGAAAAAAGGAAAACTTTTAAATAGTGAGCTTTCTTATGAGATTGCTAAAATAGGTCACACATCTCATATTACACTTTGTGACGCTGGTCTTCCATTCCCAAAAGGTGTAAAAAGAATAGATTTAGCTATTGAAGCTGGATATCCTAGCTTTATAAAAACTTTAGATGCAATTTTAAGTGAAATGATGGTTGAAGAGATTGTTTTAGCCTCTGAAATTAAAACTATTAACCCTAAAGTTTACAACGAGATTTTAGAAACTTTCCAAAAAAATGGAATGAATCCTAAAATTGTTGAAGTTTCTCATACAGAGTTTAAAGAGATTACAAAAGAAAGTGAAGCCATTGTTAGAACTGGAGAATGTACTCCATATGCAAATATTATTTTAAAGTCAGGAGTAGTTTTCTAAATGAATAAAGAGATTGTTTTACAAATGAAAGATATCTGTAAATCTTTCCCAGGTGTAAAAGCATTAGATGGTGCTTGCTTAAATGCTTATAAAGGAAGAGTTATGGCTTTAATGGGAGAAAATGGTGCTGGAAAATCAACACTTATGAAAATAATGACTGGTATCTATAGTAAAGATTCAGGAACTGTTTTCTACCATGGACACGAAGTTACTTTTAAAGGAACTAAAGATTCTCAAGAAGCTGGTATTGCTATTATTCACCAGGAGTTGAATCTAATTCAACATATGAGTATAACTGAAAATATATTTTTAGGAAGAGAGCTTACAAATAGTTTCGGAAGAATAGATTGGACTCTTATGCACAGAGAGGCTAGATCTATTTTAGATCTTCTTAATGTTGAAGACAGTGAAAAAACTTTAATAAAAGATTTAACAATAGGTAAAATGCAAATGGTTGAAATTGCAAAAGCTCTTTCACAAAATGCTAAACTTATTGTTATGGATGAACCTACAGATGCATTAACTGATAAGGAAACTGAAAGTCTTTTCAAAGTTATTAAAGAACTTACATCAGAAGGAAAAAGTATTATTTACATATCTCATAGATTAAAAGAGATTCCAGCTATCTGTGATGATATAACTGTTTTAAGGGATGGTAAGTTTATCTCTGAAGCTGAAGTTAAAGATATTGATGAAAACTATATTATTGAAAAAATGGTTGGAAGAACTTTAAGTGAGCAGTTTCCAAATGTTACTGTAACTCCTGGAGATGAAGTTTTAAAAGTTGAAAACCTTTGTGGACAATACGTTAAAGATGCTTCTTTCACTTTAAAAAAGGGAGAGATTTTAGGTATTGCTGGTCTTATGGGGGCTGGAAGAAGTGAACTTGTAAAAACCATTTATGGATATTATAAAAAATCTTCTGGTAAAGTTTTTATAGAGGGACAGGAGGTTTCTATTGATTCTCCTGAATCTGGTGTAAACCATGGAATCGCCTACGTTTCAGAAGATAGAAAAGGAGATGGACTTGTATTAGGATTAAGTGTTAAAGAAAATATGACTCTTTCATCTTTAAAATTCTTCTCAAGTAGATTAGGTTTAAATAAAAATGCTGAAAACAAATCTGTTGATGAATATATTGAAAAATTTGGAGTAAAAACTCCTTCACCTAATCAAATTATTAAAAACTTAAGTGGTGGAAACCAACAAAAAGTAGCTATTGCAAAAGCTCTTTTAACTAATCCTAAAATTTTAATTTTAGATGAACCAACTAGAGGAGTAGACGTTGGAGCTAAAAAAGAGATCTATGATGTTATTAACGAGCTAAAGAAAAAAGGTCTTAGTATTATTATGATATCTTCTGAAATGCCAGAAGTAATGGGACTAAGTGATAGAATTATGGTTATCCATGAACACAAAATAAGTGGAACTCTATCTAAAGATGAGTTCACTCAAGAAAAAATAATGAGATATGCAGTAGGAGTTGAATAAATAATGTTAAAAAAAATATATAACAATAAGCCTCTAATTGGTTTAATTGTTTTCTCTATAATAGTTTCTTTTTTAAACCCAAGGTTTTTATCAGTTAATAATATCTTAAACGTTTTAAGACAAACGTCTATAAATTCAGTTATTGCTATTGGAATGACTTTAGTTATTTTAACAGGTGGAATTGATCTTTCTGTTGGTTCTATTTTAGCTTTAACTGGAGCTTTTGGAGCAAGTTTAATAGCTAATGGTGTAAATCCAGTTTTAGCTATTATTATTGCTATTGTTATTGGTGGACTTTTTGGAATCTTTAACGGTTTACTTATATCATATGCTAAACTTCAACCGTTTATAGTTACTTTAGTTACTATGACTCTTTTAAGGGGAGCCACTTTAGTTTTCACTGATGGTAAGCCAATCCCTGTAAGAGACGGTGGAGATTTCTTTGATAATATTGGTGGAGGTTACTTCTTTGACATTCCTATTCCAATATATATTATGATTGCTCTTTTCATTGCTGGATACTATATACTAAATAATATTAAATTTGGTAGATATATCTATGCTATTG
>NZ_CAMQXC010000148.1 GCF_947038635.1 uncultured Cetobacterium sp.
GGATTAATTAACCAAAATTATTATAATAAATTTATATTAGTTAGTAGAGAAACTTCCAAAAGAATTGTAAATATAATTATAACATAACTATATTACGTTTATAATATATCTATGATATAGTCGCAATATGTTTATGTTGCGACTTTTATAAATTTTTATGAAATTGCATATCTAACGACAATGTGATAAAATAATTTTAATAATAAAAAATTGAATCGGGAAAAAAAGATAAAAAAAGACTAGTTGCTGGAAACAACTAGACGAATTTTATTAGTTAGTAGTTCGCATTAACTACTTAGCCTATCTAATCTTAACTTGGCGGAAAAGGTTAGATACACATTTCAATCTTTAATTATTCTACAATTATACCAAAATAATAAATTTTTTTCAACACTATTATGCTGTTTAATTACCGAATAATTTAAAGAATAAAGATGTAATGGACTAAGTAGCAAAAGACTACCAGTCCATTTTTTTACTTTCCAAATGAGAGGGTACATCTTTATGACAAAAAGTAATTTTAAGTTTTATCAACCAGACGATGTTTATGGCACTTTGTTTTTTCAATTTCCAAAAGTTTTAATATACGGGGACAAGTATAACAAATTAAGTTCTGATGCAAAAATTGCATACATGCTTTTAAAAGATAAACTAGAATTTTCAATTAAAAATGAATGGATTGATGAAGACAATTATATCTACTTCAAATACTCAAATATTGCTTTAATGCAAATCTTTAATTACTCAGAAAAAACAGTAATAAAAATAAAAAAAGAACTTGAAAGTGTTGATTTACTTTATCAAAAACGAATGGGCTATAACCCTAAAACTAAAAAAAATGAAGCAAATCGCTTGTATTTAGGAGAGTTAGAACTATCAGCAGAAGATGTGTATAAGAAAGAAAAAAGGGCACGAGACCTTGCTACGAGCGGAACTGTAAAAAGTACAGCATATCTATATAAAGATATATTAGATACCTCTTTAGATAATATTAAAGATACTCAAGAACTTGACTTTTCATCTTCTAATTTTTCAGAAGCTCAACTTAAAGTCCAAAATCAAGATTTAGTGAAGAACTCAAAATCTTTCCTCAAAGAAGGGACACATGAACTATTTCTTAGTGAAGAAGCCATTAACTTACTTCAAATGTGGTGTAACTCTCCTCAACAACTTAGAAAGATGGTTGGTATTATTCTTAATGCTAAAAATGCTGTATGCAAAGAGAATGAGGAACTTGGAGTATTCTTTGTCCTCGAAGAAGAAGCATTACAAGAAAAATCCTTAATACTCTAAGACGCTATTTTAATGCCATTAGAACTAAAGAAAATAAAATAACCAATTACGAAAACTATTTATTTGGGTCAATGAAAAATATGTTTGCTGAATACTGGAATAATCAAGCGCTCAAACAAAGATTAAACTCAAACGAAACAAATAAAGAGAACCTAAATATGGATGATTCTGTTTGGTCTAATTCTAATTATGAGAATGAAACCAGTCAAAATGATTTAGCTCGTCTTGAAAGAATTAAACTTGAAGCTCTAGCGAAAATCAATTCTAAAGCAACATGATTCAGGGTACTATTTTAAAAAAAAAGTGAAAATCAATAATGTTTTTCATTTTTTTTTATACTTTTTCAATTGGAGTAAAGGCTTCAATAACTTTTCCAATGATTCGAGTAATTTCATCTCTTGGAAGAAGAATATCAGGAAATAGTCGATTGCCTTCAAAATCTATATCATTATTCAAAGAGACAAGTCTAATATAATCATCTTCCACATAAACAGAACCAGAAAAAACAGGAAACGCTATTGTTTCAATCACACTAGCACAAGAACACCCTTTTAAAAAAATGAAGCTGGTGAAAGAGAATCTGTTTTTATTAAATACACCGCAATTGATACAAAAAACAACCCTATTGCCAGTCGTATTGCAGAATATGTGACAAAAGGATCATTAGTTAGTCTTATTGGTTATCATGACAGTTACTTTAAAGAAAATTCAGAGGGTAAAAAAGAATATTTTGAAGTGAAAAGAATTTCAACTTTTAGAAATGAAGAATCAAAAGAAAAAACATTGGAGCGTAGAACTAAAGCATAATAATTAATAAAGGAAAGTGATTTTTATGGAAAAAGACAAAGTGGACTTTTACAATATACCGATCGTAGACTACTTACTTTCAATTGGAGAACCCCTTGAAAGTGTTGGTCATAACTACTATCAACATAAACATCATGATAGTTTAAAAATTAATCAAAGGAAAAACTATTTTGTTTGGAATAGTCGTTCATCTGAAAAAAATTCACGAGGTGGAGTTGTTCAGTATATGCAGATCATGCATAATTTATCTTTACAAGAAACACTCTCAAAATTAAGTGAAGATTTAGACGGTAAAGTTCTTCCAGCGATCCCTAAAAAAAGCTATCCTAAAAAATTTAATTATAAAGTTAAAGAAGCTATTGTCCCCATAGAAACGCAACGCTATTTAGTTGCAAAACGAAAAATACCTAATAAAATTGTTCGCCTATTTTTTTCTTATGATTTGATTTCTCAAAATGAAAATAATGAAGTCATTTTTAAATGGTTTAAAGGCAACAAAGTTGTAGGTTTTTCTAAACAAGGTACGATCCCACTCACAGACGAAGAAAAAGAGAAATATCATACTAAAAGAGATTTCTTTAAATATGTTGCACCAACAACTGACGTTAAGTCAATTTATTAGAGTCAAAAACGTATAATTTTAATGTATTTATTTTAAGCGATTTCTTTTTCAAATTGATTAGGCGTAAGATACCCTAAACTTTGATGGATTCGTTTTGAATTATAAAAGGCTTCAATATACCAGAAAATACTCTGATAGGCTTCTTCAAAGTTCTTATATTTAAATTGATAGACCCACTCTCTTTTTAAATGTCCATGCCAAGATTCAAGACTGGCATTATGATAAGGATAGCCCTTACGACTGAAGGAGTGAGTCATTCCAGAGTTTTTTATTGTCTCTTCATACTCATGACTCGTATACTGACTTCCTTGGTCAGAATGAAGCATCACAGATTCTGGATAATTTTGTGATTCCATTGCTTTATTCAAAGTCCTTTGCACTAATTCTACAGTCATTCGCTTTCCTAAATCCCAAGCAATGACTTTTTTAGTATAACGATCCATAATGGTTGAGAGATAAACCCAGCCTTGTTGAGTAGAAATATAAGTAATATCAGTTGCCCAAACCTTATTTATCTTTTTAGGCTCATTTTGTATAAGGTTCTTTCTGTTAATACCATCACTTACGGAGTGTCCGGGTTTAAATTTTTTAAGGACGACGGACTTGAGCTGAAGTTGTTTCATAATTTTTTGTACGAGCTTTATCCCTACTTTTTCCCCTTGATTGAGTAAGAGGTGATGAATCTTAGGTGCCCCATAGATTCCCCGATTCGCCTTGAAAAGTTGGTCAATCTTCAGTGCCAAGTGTTGTCTTCTTAATTGAGTTTTGGATGGCTGTCGATTGATTCTCTCATAATAACTTGCTTCAGGAACACCAAGCAGTTGGCAACTGAGTCTGACATTGAGTGCTAAAGTTTTAATCGTTTGAGTCATATCCGCAGCACTCACATCTTTTTATCGGCGAATATGGTCAATACTTTTTTTAAGATGTCTCGTTCTTCCTTAACTTTAGCCAGCTGTCTTTTTAATTCTAGAAAATCAGCTTTAGAGACTGAGCTTTCATTAGACTTAGAATAGAGGTCGATCCATTTATAAATCGTTGCAGGAGCCACGCCGTATTCTTTAGAAAGCTGTGTGACGGATTGCCCAGAATGATAGAAGTCGAGAAGGGTGTCTTTAAATTCTTGTGAGTAGCGTTTTTGCATGTTTTTATCCTTTGTCTAAATTATACAATAGTGACTCTAAGATTTAAGGATAGCATCAAACAGAAGCTGATACAATGTGGGGTTTTAATTATCTTAATGGCGAACCAAAACATATATTTTTCTTTGAAAGTGAGATTGATTTATTAAGTTATTATTCTATTTTTGAAGAAGAATTAAACGAAACTGGTAATTTTTGGTTAATATCTATCAATGGAGTTGCGATTGAAAAAGTCTATTCATTTTTTAGATACGGTATAGAAAACTTAAATTTAAAAGAAACTTGTCAGTCTTTGCACGTTTGTTTTGATAATGATATTGCTGGAAAACAAGCCTGTAATAAGTTACAGCACTTAGAATTTGAAAATATCCCTTTTCAAAATGATTTACCAAAAGAATTTAAAGATTGGAACGAAGTTTTACAAAATAAATAAGTTTAAAAGCCTTTTAAAGTTTAAAGGGCTTTTTTGACGCTTTATAGAGCTTTTAAGGAGTTTTAAAACGAATCAGGTAAAACTTTATGAGCAGAGATAGCAAAAAGCCCTTAGAAAGCAAAATATGAGCTTTTAGAGGGCTTTTAGTTTATCTTTAATTCAACGCTTTTCTATTCAATAATAAGAATCAGCAATTTTTCATGCCTTAGAAAACCATATCAGACTTTCTAGTGGTTTTTTAATTGGATCAGGTAAAGTTATGAGGGTAAGTGCAGAAAATTGCTTAGAACGTAAAATATGAGCTTTTGAGTTTTTATGGTTTTAATCTTTTGATTTTGACCTTTGATTTTAAATTTTTGAAAAAAATAAAAAAAAAGGCGAAGCCTTATATATATATTTATCTTATATATTTTAATCTTTTATTCTTTTGCGTCAAAAAAAAGTGAGTGTTTTCAAGGGGTTACAGAATAATATACCAAGAAAAAACTGTGCATATACCAAGAAAAAACTGTGCATATACCAAGAAAAAACTGTGCATATACCAAGA
>NZ_CAMQXC010000149.1 GCF_947038635.1 uncultured Cetobacterium sp.
GTTTTATACTAATCCTTTTTTTATCATAGCAAGAGCATATTGGTGTGCATCTACTGTTGCACTAGCGTAAGCAAATTTTGTTTCTCCTTCAAAAAATCCGTTTAACAAAACTTGTTGTTGCTCATCTATATTCATTGTTAACCTTTCTAATGTTAACGTTCCCTCTTTATACTCTTCTAATAATGCATTGTAAACTGCATCAAAAGTACTATCATAAATTTCATTTTGTATTTCTTCAAAAAACATATTTTTTACACCCCTTTTTGGTATAGTTTCTTTTACTTCTCAATATTAACATTTTTTATTAATTTTGTCAACAATTATCCAATATAAGCTATTTCAAAGTTTTGATGCACGCCTAAAAACTTTGATTTCAATTCCTTATAGTTTTCTTTTAAATATATCATTTGTTTAAATAAACCTTGAGAACCATTTTTTATTGTTAATTTATTTTTTAAATCTTTCCCATACTCATTCCATAAATTAGTAAAAAGAACAAATAAAAATACTAATGTTGTTGCTTGAATTCCTGCAAAGTCCAACACAACTTCTTCTTCTTTTTTCAAAATCTCTTTTAATTTATCACAAAACCCTTTAGCTTTATCTGGATTTACTAGCATCGAACTATTGAAGTATCTTTTTAATTTTATTTTCATAAAGTTATTTTCTCCTAATTTAATTTGTTTGATCAAAATGATCTATATTTAAAGTGTAATCTCTTTTACCTATTAACTTCCCACTTTTACTATAATAACTCCAAATACCAATTGCTTGGCCATTATAGAATTTACCAATTATATGTGGACTTCCATTTTCATGAAATAATTTAAATAATCCATGATCTTTTCCTCTTAAATAGTATGTTTGAAATGTCTTATGTCCATCTTCACTATACAAAACATATTTTCCATTCAACTCTCCATTTTTCCAATTTTCTATAGATTTTATATTTCCATTAGTATAAAAAGACAACCACTTCCCTTCTGGAACTCCATTTTTGTAAAATTCTCTATCTTTTTGGAATGTTACCATTCCAGTAAGAGGACTTCCAGTATTTTTGACGAAAATTTTTCCATTTTTGTTTAAAATTTTAGAATAATCTACTTGTGAATAGTTTCCAAAAGCTAACTGAGACATTAAATAAAAAACTACTGATATTTTTTTAAACATATATCTTCCCCCTGCTATCTCTTTTCTATCTCTATTATCTTTACAGATTTTTCCATCTTATTTTTCACAACAAATTTATCATAAAAAAATATTCCTATAAAAGCTATAATTAATCCACCAAAACTTGCTCCTATACATTCTCCTTCTGATAATCCTATATTAGAAGCTATAAAGTAAGTTAAAAACATAAATATCAGTGGTATTATATAAACTATTATTGCAGCTTTGAAAACTTGATTGTCTTCCATTTCAAAAGTTATAATATCACCTATTTTAATATTATCTACATTAGATACAAATGTGAAATCATTTGCTATTTTAGCACTATCACTACATTTACTGCAATGTGAACAAGCGCTCTCCTTATACATTGAAACTGTAATTTTACTTCCCACTATTTTTTTTACTAACCCACTACTTTTCATTATTTGCTCCTCATTCAAATAGTTATAATAAATTATAACATATTTTTTTCTAGAAATTAAAGTAATTTTAAACAAAAAAAAGTATAGGAAATTCCTATACTTAGTCAATTTTAACTTTATATTATAATTTATCGTGTAATGTACCACCAACAGCACACTTACAACCCATTCCTACTTCTACACATTTGCTTGGATCAATATAAACTACATCCCAACCGTCATCTTCATCGTCACCATATCCAACTTCACCTATGAACATTAGCTCAAGACCTTTTGCTTTTAATTCCTCTTCACTTTGTCCTATTTTTTTTAAAAATTCTTCTTTAGTTAACATATGCGTCACTCCTAGTTTGTTATATTATCTGTCTCAATAATACACTATTTTTGTGTAGATGTCAACTTTCAATTTGTTTTTTTTAAAACTATTTTTTAAGTTTTAATTTTTAGTAAAAAATGTTATAATATTTTTTGGTAATACAAATATAGAAATGAGGTAAATAATGAAAGTTTTAGTTGTAGGTGACGTTGTTGGAAATCCAGGTAGAAAAACTCTAAAGGCATACCTTGATAAGTATAAAAGTAATTACGATTTTATTATCGTTAATGGTGAAAATGCTGCCGCTGGATTCGGAATAACTGCAAAACTTTGTGATGAGATTTTAGATTGGGGAGTAAATGTTATAACAAGTGGAAATCACATTTGGGATAAAAAAGAAATTTATGACTATTTAGATAGATCTAACAGAGTTCTACGTCCACATAATTATCCTAATGGTGTTCCTGGAACTGGATATACAATTTTAAAAGATAAAAAAGGAAATAAAATAGCTGTGGTTTCTCTTCAAGGAAGAGTTTTCATGCCACCAATTGATTGTCCATTTACAGTGGCAAATCCATTAATAGAAGAGATTAGAAAAGAATGTAAACATATTATTATAGATTTTCATGCTGAAGCAACATCAGAAAAATTAGCTTTAGCAAACTATTTAGATGGGAAAGTTTCTGTTGTTTACGGAACTCATACACATGTACAAACTGCTGATAATAAAATTCTTCTTGAAGGTACTGGTTATATAAGTGATGTTGGAATGACAGGATCAGACAATGGAATAATTGGAATGAATAAAGAATCTATTATTCCTAAATTCTTAACTGCTTTGCCTCAAAAATTTGAGATAGCAGAAGGAAAAGAAAGAATAAATGGTTTAGATATCGAATTAGATGATGAAACTGGTGAGTGTATAAAAATAGAAAGAATCAACCTTTCTCTTATTGAGTTAGGAATATTTAATTAGGAAGGTTTTTATGAAAGTTGTTGAAATAAAAGTTATATTTGATAGTGATAGTATTGAGGATACTCAAAAAGAGATTTGTGATATATTTTATGGATTTGGAGCTACTGGTTTAAAAATTGATGAACCTTTAAAAACGAAAAATCCTTTAGATTTTTATAAAGATGAAAAGCAATTTTTAATGGTAGACTATGCTGTTTCAGCATATTTTCCAATGAATCCATATTCTCAAAGAAGAAACGATTTAATAAAAGCTGCTTTTGAAGAAAAATTTAATGATAGAGATGATGTTGTTTTTACAATTGATTTTTATGAATATGATGAAGAGGACTATCAAAATAGTTGGAAAAAATATCTATATCCTGAAAAAGTTAGTGAAAAGTTTGTTGTTAAACCGACTTGGAGAGAATACGAACCTGAAGAGAATGAATTAGTTATTGAATTAGATCCTGGAAGAGCTTTCGGTACTGGATCACATCCAACAACATCTCTTTGTTTAAAAATTATGGAAGAAAATATCCAACCTGGAAACTCTGTTATTGACGTAGGAACTGGATCAGGAATATTGATGATTGCAGCTGAAAAATTAGGAGCTACAGATATTTATGGTACTGATATAGATGAACTAGCTGTCGAAGCTACTAAAGAAAATCTTGAGTTAAATAAAATTTCTTCTGACACTGCTGAAGTTTACTTAGGAGATTTAATCTCAGTTGTAAAAGATAAGCAATTTGATGTTGTAGTAGCAAATATTCTCGCAGATGTTATTCTTTTACTTTTAAAAGATATTTTTAAAGTTGTTAAAAAAGATGGATTAATTATTTTTTCAGGTATTATAGAAGATAAACTTCCTGAAATAGTTAAACAGGTTGAAGAAAAAGGACTTGAAATACTAGAAATAAAAAGAGATAAAGAGTGGAGAGCTCTTCTTATTAAAGCCTAGGAGGATTAAATGAAAAACTATATTATTGCTTTAGATGGTCCAGCAGGAAGTGGAAAAAGTACTATTGCTAAGGTTATAGCTAAAAATTTTGGTCTAACATACCTTGATACAGGAGCTATGTATAGAATGGTAGCTCTTTATATTCTTGAAAATAATATTGATTTCACTAATATAACTGATGTTGAAAATATTTTAAATAATATTAAAGTTGATATTATCGATGATAAGTTTATATTAAATGGTAAGGATGTTTCTTTAGAAATAAGAACACCTGAAGTTACAAAAATTGTTTCTCCAGTATCTGCTATCAAAGCCGTTAGAGTTAAATTAGTGGATTTACAAAGAGATATTAGTAAAGGTAAAAAGGTTATTTTAGATGGAAGAGATATTGGAACTGTTGTTTTTCCAAATGCTAATTTAAAAATATTTTTAGTTGCTTCACCTGAAGAAAGAGCTAAAAGAAGAGTTAAAGATTATGCTTCAAAAGGAATCACAGAGGATTTTGAAACTGTTTTAAAGGATATTTTAGAAAGAGATCATACTGATTCTACAAGAAAAGAGAGTCCTTTAAAAAAAGCTGAAGATGCTATTGAAGTAGATACTAGTTTCCTTAATATCGAGGAAAGTGTTCAAGCAATATCTAACTTAATTAAAGAGAAAATCGGAGGGTAAACTATGTTTTACAATCTATTGAGAGGATTTTTATATCCTTTCCTCTTTATTTTTTTGCTTTTTAAACCTAAAAAGTTGAAATTTGTTTTTCAAAGACTTTTTCAAGATTTATCAATTTTAGAAAAAAATGAAAAATATATATGGATTCACTGCTCATCTGTAGGAGAAATCAATCTTACAGATGCATTAGTAAAAAAACTAAAAAATGATTTCAATGAAAATATTTTACTTACAGTGTTTACTGATACTGGTTATGAAATAGCTATGAATAAATATTCAAAAGATGATAG
>NZ_CAMQXC010000150.1 GCF_947038635.1 uncultured Cetobacterium sp.
AGAAAATAATACAAAAATAAATATAGATAAAGTGGACTTAGCAATGTTTTACTTAGCAATTATAGATAAATATGGTTATAAACCAAAAGTAGAAGAAAAACAGTGGTATAGTGGAGTAGAATATTATCCTAGTGGAAGAACAAAAAAGTTTGTGGTGGCTGGAGATGATATAAACTTTGAAGATAAACCTTTAGATTTTGATAAGTTATCAAAAGAGATAGATTTTATAGTAACTACTTTAAATAAATATAAGTTTACAAAAGAAAATAAAGGTGGACATTTTGGATTCTTAATGATTGGACCAAAATTTGAATTAAAAAGTGCTAGTTTATCTAAAAATTTAACAGCTTCAGAAAAAAATAAGATAAATGATTTATCGACTGCTTTAAATAAAGCGGAAACTAAATTAAAAAAAGCTATACAAGCAAATAAATAATTCAGAAAGAGATTGGTTAAAAGCCAGTCTCTTTTTTATTAAAAGAGATAAATATATATTATAGAGTGTCGACTATCTAAGGAGACACGATATATGTATTTAAATATTTAATAACTTTTAAAATTCAAAACTAAATGGAGTCATTTATTAATCTTCAATACCCTCTAAAATGCTGTTAAACGGCTTTTACAGGGTACAAACGACTTCAGATAGGCAATTCCCTTATAACACCCTTAAAATAGCTGATTTTATCATTTCCTTTAATAATACAAAGTTTTTTCAACAAAAGAATGTAAATTAGAAGAACAGCTTTAATAAAAAAAATATTAAACACATAAAAAAATCTGTATCATCTAGTACAGATTCGTTGAATAAAGGCTCATCTTATTTTTTTATAGATTAAAGTAAAATTATCTAAAATCGGGATAACTAAGGGTAAAATCTATGAAAAAACTAAAAAAATATTGATAAATAAGAGGGCTTTGTAAATGTTAATGGAGTTTGGTAGAACTAGACTCACAGTAAATAGAGATGTGAACTTGTGTGAGTAAAGTTTTGTTAGGTTTGTTTCTTCTAGGGAAGCTCTTTATGTGCGTCAGCAGACATAAAGAGTTATTTTTTTTAGGAGGATGATAAAAATGTTAGATACTATTAATGTTGTTTTTGAATTGGAGAATATGGTAGGAGATTATATTGAGGTTGAGTTATTTGATTTGTTAAGGAAGTTTTTTAGAAGACGAGGTTATTATGACTTATTAAAGGAGAGTGATGGTAAAAGTCTGAGTATTAGATTATCCTATCCTAGATTCTTTGATAATACCAATGCTTATCTAATAACAACTAAAGAGGAGTGTTTAAAGGTTAATAGAGCTTTTATAAAAGAAATAAGAAAGTTTATTTACTATGAAGAGGTTGGAAGTGGAGTAAGATCTAATGGTAATGTTTTATTAGATTGGTTTGATGCAAATGTAGCAATAAAGATTAAAAGAGTAGATGTAGCATTTACACATATATTAGAAAAGGATGATAGCTTTAACGGATATAAAAATTTATACCAGCTACTGAATAATATTTATCTGAAAAGGAATCCAGCGTCAATACCTAAAAATATATCTGTTATAGGGAATAATGAGGTAGAAACGTTAATGTTTACAGATACGCAGAATGTAGGAGCATACAATAGAAAAATAGTAATCTACAATCAGTATAGGAAGTTTTGTGATTATTGTAGTAAAAATCCATTGCAGTTACATTCCATTTTACAGAAGTACCCAGATTTGCCAAGACGGGTTAGGATTGAAGCTAGTAAAAGAATTAGAAGAAAACCTTTTGAAGTATTGGATTTTATGGAGTTTGATATATTCAATGCTTATGTTCAGCAGTTTGCGGATGATATACTAAATAATCTATTTAATAAAGAGTTATTTGATAGTGTTTTCCAAGATAGGATAGAGTGGCTAAAGGAAACTATAAAAAAGGAAAGAGAATATCCTAATTTTAATTACCAAGCATTTATTTATAGATTCATTGATGAAATATGGGATTATGAATTAATTAGAAAAGCTATAATGGAAACTACAGATAACTTAAATTCAGCATACCAAGCATGTTCTACTATTAGAGAAATTTTAAAAATATATGAAAAGGCAACAGGAATAAAATTTTTCAATATGAAAGAAACTTTTGAAAAGATCCAAAAAGATTTAATAAAAATAAGAGGTGAGAAATAAATGTATTTAGAAAATAAAGCTCCAGAGCAAAGAATGGTTAGAGAACAAGCTATAATAACAGAAAAAGGTAGAATCTATATAAACGAAATATTAGAAGAAAGAAATGTAGATTACGATACGGCTATAAAGATTGTATTCCCAAATTATGGTAGAAACTATGGTAAGGTGAAATATGAGTATTTAAAAAACAATACGTTACCAACAACTTTATTACAAGGTTATATAACTATTTCCGATTCTTTTATGGTTTTTTTAATAGATAACCGAATCGTTGATTGGAACCAAGCTATAGCTAGATTTCCATCTGGATTAACTTCACAAGATGTTCACAGTTTATTAAAACCAGTGTTTGCAAGGTATGACTTAGCAAAAGATAATTCACATGATTTAATTAAAATAAAAAATAATATAGGAGTGAGAAAACCTAAAAAAATAACTTTGTATGATGTACCAGTAGTTTTGCAAAATTCGTATTTGAGGTTATTGGATAATTTGAGCATAGATCTAACGGAGGAAGAATTTATTAATAATAGCTACAACAGATACAAATGCGTATATCTAGGAAAAATTAAAAAATTTGAAAAAGTTGAGATTGAGATGGATGATAATTTTATCAAAAAAATTACGTTATCTGGATATGGATATTATTAAAATAAAAAAAACTTTTAAAAAAAATCAAAAATATTTTTCAAAAATTTTGTTATTATATATGTTTTCATGAAAATCTTGTTTTCTCCTATCAAAGATAGGATAAAACAAAAATATGTATTTGTCAAGTTTTTTTTATAAAATATGTTATTTTATTTTTTAAAAAACTTATGATTTAAAGGAATTATTGAAAAAAATAAAATTATAGACTATACTCTAGTAAAAATATTAAACTAACTAATGAAGGAGAGATAACTATGACTAAGCAAGAGTTTATAGCTTTATATCAAGAGAAGATGGAAATAACAACAAAGAAGGAAGCAGAGAGATTAATAAATGGATTCTTTTCAACTTTAGAAGAAGTTCTAGTAAATGGTGATGATTTATCAGTATTAGGATTTGGAAAGTTTGAAACTACAACTCAATCAGCAAGAACTTGTAGAAATCCTAAGACAGGAGAAGAAATAAAAGTTCCAGAGAAGAAAGTAGTTAAATTTAGAGTAGGAAAAGGACTGGCAGAAAAGGTAGCAAAATAGTATAATTAAAGGGAGTGATAGAGATATTGCTTCCTTTTGTTTTTATTATAGTTTTATGGTAAAATATAATTGAAAAATACAAAATATTAATTACCATATTAGGGGGAGTGTTCCATGCAAAGTAACTTTAATTTTTTGAGAAAAGATTGGAATATATTGGCTAGAATTGGAGAGATGGCAGAGTATAATCTGAATAATGATCCAAATACAGCTATGATAAAAATAAGACAGCTTGGTGAGTACATAGCAAAGGCAATTATAAAGGCTGAGAGAATGGAAGATGTTGAAAGTGATAATCAATTAGATAGAATTAGATTATTAAAAAATACTGAATTGATATCATCAGAAATAGAAGATATACTTCATCTAATAAGAAGAAAAGGAAACGATGCTGTTCATAAAGGATTTGAAGATAAAAAAGAAGCAGAGGTACTACTTTCATTAGTAGTAAAGCTATCGGCATGGTTTAATGAACTTTATGGAAGTGATATAAAGTTTGATTCTACAAAGGTATTTTTTCAAAATCCTCAAGATATAAATTATAAAGAGGCTTATGAGAAGTTATTAGAAATAGTTGAGAAGGATGAAAAAGAAAAGGTATTTGAAAAATTAAATATAGATAAAATAGTAGTAAAAACGATTGATGAAAGAAATAATTTCAGAAAAAGTATCAAGAATAGTGTAGACTTATCAGAAGCGGAGACTAGAATTTTAATAGACCAACAGTTGATAGATGCAGGGTGGGAAGCAGATACAATAAATTTAAATTATAAAACTAAAAAAAGTTTGCCTGAATCAAAAAAGTTTTTAGCTATAGCTGAGTGGCCTTGTATAAAAGATAATGGAGCAGTAGGATATGTAGATTACGCATTGTTTTATGGTAAAAAGTTATATGGGGTACTAGAAGCTAAAAGATATCGTGTAGATATAGGTGGAGCTTTAAAAAGAGATAGTCGAATGTATTCAGAAGGTCTAATTTTAAAAGATGGAGCTGAACTGTGTGAAGGAGCTCCATTTTTAAATAAATACAAAGCTCCTTTTATGTTTTCAAGTAATGGGAGAGATTTTAATCCGCATTTAATAGACAAATCTGGAATATGGTTTTTGGATGGTAGAAGAGAAAAAAATTCAGTAAAACCATTAAAAGGATTTTATTCTCCAAGAGATTTGAAAGAACTATTAGAAAAAGATGATATGTTGGCTAATCACGCATTAAAAGAAACATCTTTAGATTACCTATCATCAAGTACAGGATTGAATCTTAGAACATATCAAATAGATGCAGTTAAAGCTGTTGAAAATGCTTTGATAAATGGACAAAATAAAGTGCTTTTGACAATGGCAACAGGAACAGGGAAAACAAGGACAGCGTTAGCTATTC
>NZ_CAMQXC010000151.1 GCF_947038635.1 uncultured Cetobacterium sp.
AAGCAAAAGTTGTTGTATGTGGAGCTGGAGCAGCTGGATCATCAATAATTAAAATGATTAAAAAATTAGATGTAGCTGATATTTTAGCTATTGATATTGATGGAATTATTGCTAGAGACGATGAAAATAGAGAATATAACTTCTTAACTAAAGAGTTATCAGAGATTACAAATAAAGAAAACCTAAAAGGTGGATTAAAAGAAGCTATAAAAGGAGCAGATATATTTATTGGAGTATCAGCACCAGGACTTTTAAAACCTGAAATGGTAAAAGAGATGAACAAGGATTCTGTAATTTTTGCAATGGCAAATCCAACACCTGAAATTATGCCAGAGGAAGCTTTAGCAGCAGGAGCTAAAATAGTTGGAACAGGAAGATCTGATTATCCAAATCAAATTAATAATGTATTAGCATTCCCAGGGTTATTTAAAGGTGCTTTAGAAAGTGGAGCTAAAAAAATAACTGAAGAGATGAAGTTTGCAACTTCTCAAGCAATAGCTAATCTTATCACAGATGAAGAGTTATCAACAGAGTATGTAATTCCAAGTCCATTTGACCCAAGAGTTGCAGAAACAGTAGCGAAAGCTATTTCAGATTTAGTAAAAAAATAAAATTTAAAAATAAAATACAAGTGAGGTTTTAATGTGTTAGATACAATATTAGATTCTATTGTGCCAGTGTTTTTTGTAATCGCCTTAGGGTGGTTTTCAGGAAAAAAGAATATAGTATCAATAGAGCATAAAAAGGCTTTTGCAGACTATGTAATGATGTTCAGTTTTCCATTACACTTATTTATTGGAAGTGCTAAAGCTAATCCTAAAACTCTTTTAGATGTTAGAATAATTTCATCTTTTGCTTTAGCTTTAATGGGGTTATATGTGATTTCATTTATTATACAAAAACATATATTCAAATATGATTCAAGAAAAGCAGCTCAAGGATCAATTGTTTGTGCTTTTCCAAACATGGCCTTTATGGGTATTCCAGTTTTAACATCTTTAATAGGACCAGAAGCATTAATCTCTGTTGCTATTGGAAATGTTATAACAAGTATATTTATGATTCCAATAACAACAATTATTTTAGAGTCAAAAGATGCTTCGGCAAGTCCAATGAAAATAATAAAATCAAGCTTGATCAATTGTATTAAAAAACCATTGATAATAGCACCTATTCTAGGATTACTTTGTTCAGTTTTCCATATAGAAATCCCAAAAGTGGTTTTCCATTCTTTTGAACTTATAGGAAAAAGTACATCAGGGGTTTCACTATTTTCTCTAGGATTAATTATGGCAAGCTACAGAGTTGTTTTATCAGGACAAGTTTATTTCAACATCTTTATGAAAAATATTTTACAGCCTATTATTATGAGTGGATTAATTGTATTATTCCATCTAAAGGGAATAATGGCAAAAGAGATTTTACTGCTTTGTGCTATGCCAACAGCAACAATCTCTACAATGTTTGGATTAAAATATGGAGTTTCAGAGGTTGAAAGTTCTAGTTCTACAATATTAGGAACAATTTTTTCAATAGTGACACTGAGTTTCTTAATCTCATTTATACTTTAAGTCTAAAAATTAATTTTTATACGCAAAAACCACTAGAATTAACTAGTGGTTTTTTATTAATTATGGTATTTATAAAAATTTTCAGGTCTTCCAACTTCACCATAAGAGGTGTTAACAGTCAACTTATTTATAGAAACTAAATATTTTAGATATTTATTTAAAGTTACAGTACTTATGCTAAGTTCTTCAGAAAGTTTATTGGCATTCCACCATTTTTTTCTATTTTCACTTAAAAATAATTCAATTTTTTCTAAAGTTTTTTCATTTATTCCTTTTGGAAACTCAGTTTGATTAGAGTCAGAAGAGAAATACTCATCACACTCCTCTTGCCCCATAGTAGCTTTTATAAGTAGCTCATTTTTCTTTAAAAATTTGCTGATAGCAGCATCTAATCTAGCTTGACTATATGGTTTTATCAGAAAGTCTATAGCACCAAAAGCAACAGCTTCTTTGATTTTATTTGATTCATTTAAAGCTGTAATAAAAATGATGTCTGTTAAAATACCTTTATTTCTAATTTTTTTTAAAATCTCAATTCCGTTGCTTTCACCTAAATAAACATCACATAAAATCAGGTCTATAGAATATTTCTCAAGATTTTCAAAAACTTCCTCTTCAGTTTTTACTATATTAATAACTTCTAAGTTACTATATTTTTCTAAAAAAATACTGTTTATAGATGCAACCATAGGATCATCTTCAACAATTAGTACTTTATACATCTTTATTCTCCTTATTTAATATGATTGTAAAGTATTTTCCCTCGTCAACCTCTTCTAAAATAAATTGTCCATTGTAAAGTTCAATTTTAGATTTTACAAGAGCTAACCCAATACCACGATTTTTTCCTTTAGAGGAGATATACCTTTGGAACATTTTATTTTTTATACTAGGATCAACTTTTAAACCATTGTCAAAAACTGTAATTTGAATAGAATCTTTATCCTCTAGTAAAAGAAGTTCTATTTTTTTGTTATCTATTTTCACTTTCTCTAAGGCTTCAATTGCATTTTCTAAAAGATTAGATACAATAGTTATAATATCAAGAGAAGTAATAGAACCATGCTCTTTAAATAAAATAGAGTCTTGATCAATAGTAAAATTGATACCTTTTTCTTTTATAACACTAAATTTTCCTACTAAAATTCCTAGAATATAGTAGTCAGAGATGTTAGCAATTTCGGTTAAAATTTTCATATTGCTATTCTCTAAATTTTTCATATATTCCTGAACTAAATCATATTTTTTTAATTGGATTAGTCCAGAAATTACTTGAAGCTGATTTTTAAACTCATGATTATTCTCTCTAAAACCAGTTATTACATTATTTATACTTGTAAGTTCTTTAGCTAAATTTATAATTTCTAAATGTTTATAAAATGTTATGATAACTCCTAGATGATTTTCATCCTCTAAAAGATGGATTATACTGACAAACACTTTTTCATGACCTATTTTTATCTCTTTAAAATAGACATTTTTTTTCTCATGAAAAACATCATTGAATCTTTTTATAAAAAGATCAATATCAAAATCATGAAGAATTTCAAACACTTTTTTATTTATATTTAATATCTTCAAAGAGGAGTTTAAAACTACTACACCTTCATGAATATTGTCAATAATTGCCGCTTGTTGCTGCACAAGGCTTTTAGTATTTATATAGAGGTTTGTGATCTCTTCAGGCTCTAAATTTAACATCTCTTTTTTTATTTTTTTAGCGAAAACTCTAGAGCTTATAAAAATAAAAACTGAACTTCCAAAAGCAAGTAATAAAATTTTAAGTAAAATTAAAAAAATGGTGTGTCTAAAAATATTAAAGAGCTTTCCAACCATAACAAATCCTATAATTTCTTTATTTTTAATTATAGGCTCAAATCTTCTGTATGTTAAACCTTGAGATCCTTTAGTTATTATAAAATATCCCTTTTTATTTTTAAAAACCTCTTCACTATCTTTAGTTCCAAAAATCTCTCCAACTTTACTTGGATCAAGATGACTAAAACGACGTTTGTTTTTATCAGCTATAACCACAATATCCACATCTTGATTATTATCTACGAAAACATCAGCATATTTTTGTAGATTAAAATTACTATTAATTATTGAATCCTTTACAAACTTGGTATTGGATATTTCAAGAGCTACTTCACTCAAACTTCTCTTTACTCTACTAGTTTCATTGTTAATTTCAGTGTAAGTTATTATTCCTATAAGGAGTATTAGCAAAGGCGAAGTTATTAGAATAGAGAGTTTAATAACTCTTTGCTCAAAACGACTTTTCATTTATACCTCCATAAAATAGCTATTGCTATTTTTTACTCTATATTTTACCCCATATATGAAAATCTTTCTACTAAATTTTATTTCTAAAAAAGGAAGTGATAGATAACCATTGAAAAGATTACAAAATGACTTTATTTAACAGATATTTAATTAAAATTTTATGGAGGATTACAATGGAAATTTTAGATTTAATAAAAAAAGCTCGTTCTCATAGAAGCTTTAAAAGTTTTAGTGTTCCAATGAGCGATTTAATGAAAATTATTGAAGGAGCTCATTTTTCATCTGCTGGTGCTAACAAACAGTTTTTAAGGTATGTTTTGGTAAATGATAAAAATATCTGTTCTCAACTTTTTAAAGATGTTGTTTGGGCTAGTCAAATAGAGTGGAAACCTACTGAAAATGAAGCTCCTGGAGCATATATAGTTGTATTTACAGATAATCCACCTAAGCTACCATTGAATTTTATATATGCTGATTGTGGTATAGCCCTTCAGAACATGAAATTAATAGCTACATCATTGGGATATGGAGTTAATTTTATGGAACCAGTGAAAAAAGATGAGATTTTAGAGGTGTTAAACATCTCAAAAGAGTATATTCCACTTTTTGTCATGCCAATAGGAGTACCAACAGATGAGGTTATTTTAACAGAGGTCGAAAATGGAAATATGAAGTATTGGAGAGAAAGTTTAGGAAACCACAACTATAGGCACTTTGTTCCTAAGCTACCCCTTGATCAACTTATAATCAAAAAGATTTAAAGGTACTATTTAGTACCTTTTTTCTTTTGATAAAGACTATCTCTTCTTTCACAAAATTATTCCGAATAATTTTTATTTTATATTATGTGTAATTTTATATAATTTAGTGT
>NZ_CAMQXC010000152.1 GCF_947038635.1 uncultured Cetobacterium sp.
ATACTAAATAGTATCGGTATTTACTCTGATCATGTCTTTTACTCATTATTCAAATACCATTTTGCTCAAGAGTTAAACTTAACTACAAATGGTAATAGTAGAGTCTTAACAATTGGAGAACAAGGTTTTAATAGAGTTGATGAACTTGAGAAATTTATTGAAACAGAAGGAAAAATTCTTGAAAAAAGTTATATTCAAGAAAAACTTAATTATTCAAATGTTTCTTTAAATAATGCTATTGATAATTCAAATAAAATTATAAGTTTTGATAGATCTTTCATCGGATTAATAAATTTTGTTCAAATGTCAAAAAATGAAATTGAACTTTTTAAAGAACTTGTTATTTCTAATGATAATGATGGAAATATATCTATTCCAGAATTAATAAGTAAAATAAATCTTAATAAAAGTTTTAAAGCTTTCATTAAGAAAAATAACATAAATAAATACTTTATCGCTTCTTTAGTTAGATATTATTTTCCTGAATATAAGGGTGGATGTAACTTACTTAGTAAAAAAAGTATTACAAAATGATTAGAGTCTGGTTAAATCTAGACTCTTTTTTCTTTTTATCTTTTAAACTTCTTGAAAATTTAACTAAAATGATATAATATTTAGTTAAGTCGTATTTTTGGAGTATACCTATGAAATTTTTAATTACTGATTATTTTTTTAAAAGTATTCCCATTGAAAAAAATAAAAAAGTTCTTGATAAACTTTATTTTTTTTATAATACAATTAAAAATTATAAAATTTTATCTTATAATCTTCCTAAAGGTTTTTGGATAAAAAAAATTGCAGGAACTAACTCTCTTTATGAATTTAGAGTTGATAGTGGTGACCGTATTTTTTTTCTTCTTAATAGCTTTTCAAGAGATGATACTGAAGGAAATCTTATTTTCTTAATCTACTCTTCTCACGATATGGCTATAAAAAAAGCAAAACGAAAAGAGATTAATGAAAGCTCTTTAAAAGAGTTCATAGTCTTTGATCAAGAAGATAATATAGAATCTATTGATGAAAATTTCTTTAACTATAACAATCTAATTACATATGAAATTATTGACGATTCTCATTTTAAAGAAAATTTTTATAACAAAAAATATAAATATTATTATTTAAATGATGAACAATATTCATGTCTTGTAGATTTACCTCCTCACTTTATTGCTGGAAGTGCAGGAAGTGGTAAGAGTACAATAACTTTAAGAAAACTTTTAAATTTAGAAGAAAATCATGAATTTTATAATATATCAAAAATTCTGTATTTAACAGCAAATAGATATTTAAAAGACAACTCTTTTGAACAATATTTAGAATTCCGAAAAGAGGGGAAAAAAATTGCTGATTTTTTTACATTAAAAGAATTTATATGTCAAAAATTACAAGTTTCATCAAAACAAGTTGTTGAGTTTAATAAATTTAAAGAATTTTTTCGTCTTTCTTATCCTAATAGAAGAAAATTTAATCTCTCTATTGAAGAGATTTATTCAGAAATAAATGGAATTATTAAAGGTCTTATGATTAAAGGAAATGCTGATAATTGGAATAGAGATTTAAATCAACGTACAATATCGTTAGAAGATTACTTAAATTTAAGTTCTAAATATTCAACACTAGATAAAGAAAATCGAATATTTTTTTATGAGGTATGTTTAAAATATAACCAATGGTTAGATGATAACAATCTCTTTGATTTAAATGATCTTTCTCTAACTCTTTTAAAAAAAGATATTCAGTTTGATTTTATTATAATTGATGAAGTTCAAGATTTAACTGAATTACAAATTTTTGCTTTAACTTCTCTTGTTAAAAATAAAGAAAATTTATTTCTAGCTGGAGATATTCATCAAATGATAAATGCTACTTTTTTTAATTTTGAAAGAATGAAAAATCTTTTTTATTCTAAATATAATAAAAAAGTTAATATAAAAATTCTTTCTAAAAATTATAGAAGTTGTAAAAAAATTGTAGATTTAGCAAATTATTTTGCTGAACTTAGAAGTTCATATATTGGAAATTTAGGTAGTGACGATTACAAAGAAATTGCTATTCAAAAAGATGGTGAAGTCAATTTAACTGGAATAAATCTCCCACTCTTAGAAAAAGCTCAAAATGATGCTAATACAGCTATTGTTGTTTCTGATGCTAAAACAAAAACTGAACTTCTTGAGCAGTTGAACAATAAACATAGAGTTTTTTCTATCCAAGAGATTAAAGGATTAGAATATAGTAATATTATTTGTTATAACTTATCATCTACTTATAAATCTCAATGGGAAAAAATCTTTTCTAAAACTACTAAACATGATCAAAAATATAGAAAATATTTTAATATTTTTTATGTTGGAATAACTAGAGCACAAGAAAATCTAATTATTATGGAATCTAATATTGAAAATAATAAAGTTTTAAAAGAACTCCATAATTTCTTAACACCTAATAATAATATTAATATAACAAAGAGTACTAATGGTATTCTAAATGAAAAAGAAAATTGGTTAAAAGAGGGAATTAAACTTTATAAATTAGAACAATTAGAAGAAGCTCAATATGCTTTTGAAAAAGCGGGAGAGCCCACATGGATTTTAGAAAGAGATCTTGAAAATGATATATCACAGCTTAATTTTAGAAATGCAATTACAAAACTTTCTAATAATTCCTTAAAAAGTAAAGAGGTTTTTTATAGAAAACTAATAATTGATACTGCTATTGAAAACAATCTTTTTTTCACCGCCGCTGAGTGTAATCGTAGCTTTGGAATAGCCTATAAAGATAAAGAGATTAAAGAAGGAATTAAAAGAGGCATCTCAGAAAATCGTTATACTCAAAAAGAACTGCAAAAAATTATTCAACTTTATAAAGAAAGAAAGGATTCTAATTTTGTAGGTGATCTTCTTTTAAAAATGAAAAGATTCAATGAAGCTTTAATTTTTTATCAAAATTTAAATAATATTCTTGGTGTTAGATTAGCTCGTTGTGGTATTTTAGAAGATTACTTTAAAAATCTTCCTAATTTTCAAGATAAAGTTGCAGAGTTAGATGAAATTATTTTAAATAAAAATATAAATAGCTTTGATAAAAAAGATAAATTAACTGCTTTACATAGGGCTCTTTTAGTTAAAACTGACCCTATACTTTTTGAAATGATCATGTACTTAGGGGGAAATCTAAATACCTTTGTTAAAGGTAAAGAGCTCGTACCTTTTTATTGTTTATACACTATGAAATTATCTAAAGAACTTCAAGCAAAATTTTTAGATATTTTTATTAAATTCAATTTTAATTTTAATAATAAACTATTTTTCCCAATGTATTTAAAAAATGTCTCTATCTTTAAACTCTTAATACATAAAAAAGTTCTTGATTTAAATATTTATCAAGATACACTTGATGAATTAATTAATAATTTAGAAGATATTTCTAATAATAGCTTAGAAAAAAGGAAATTAACTTTATATAAGAATATAATAAAAAACTACAAAAATAAAAAGGAGAATTTATGAACAAGAAGCAAAACTTACTTAGAACAACTTTAGGCTCTGTCTTTATGGAAAGTGACCTTATGGGAGGACTTGTAGGAGAAAACAGACTAATCACAATCTCTGGAAAAGTTAATAATCCAGGTATCTACGAAATTCCTGAAAATGCTACTCTAAAAGATATCTTAGATATTGCAGGTGGAATGAAAAATGGAAAAGATTTTAAAGCTGCTCAATTTGGATTACCTTTTGGTGGGTTCGCCACTAAAGAGTCGCTAAATGAAATTGTTGATTTTGACCATTTTTTTGATTCAAAACATCCAAAAGCACTAATCGTTTTATCTAACGAAAGTTGTATTGTTCAATTTGCTAAATATTATATTGAGTTTATTTTAGGAAAACTTTCTAAAGGAGAATACAGAGAATATCTTATTGCAAAATTTGAGATAGAAAGATCTTGGAGAGTTTTAGATAGAATCTCTAAAGGTAAAGGTAATATGAGAGATCTTTATCTTTTAAGACAACTTTCTAAAAATATAAAAGAAACTACTCAACAAAAACATAATTTAATAGAGGAAGCTATTGATGCCTTTTATCATGAATTTGAAGAGCACATTGAAGAACACAGATGTTACACTGGAGAATGTCCTCAATTAGTTAAGTTTAGAATTACAAGTAAATGCATTGGATGTACTGCTTGTGCTAGAGTTTGTCCAGTCCATTGTATTGAAGGAAAAATAAAAGAAAGACACCGTATTGATATAGAAAGATGTACTCACTGCGGTCAATGTGTTGCTGCTTGTCCAGTAAACGCAATTAATGAAGGAGATAACAGTTTGAAATTCCTTAGAGATTTATCTACGCCAGGTAAAGTTGTTATCACTCAAATGGCACCTGCTGTTAGAGTTGCTTTAGGTGAGGCTTTTGGATTTGAAGCTGGAGTTAATATTGAGAAAAAAATAAATGGTGCTCTTAGAATGCTTGGAGTAGATTTTGTTTTTGATACTACTTGGGCAGCTGACCTTACTATAATGGAAGAAGCTACAGAGTTCCAACAAAGATTAGAAGCATTCTTCAAAGGCGATGACAATGTTAGATTACCTATACTTACTTCATGTTGTCCAGCTTGGGTTAAATTCATTGAACAAAGCTATCCAGATACTATCGCTTATACACATCTGACGCTGCCGACGATACTCCTTGTGTAGATCTCG
>NZ_CAMQXC010000153.1 GCF_947038635.1 uncultured Cetobacterium sp.
AAATCTAATGGGCTATTTTTTTAATCCTTTAATAATCTTTCTATTTTTAATAATAATTTTTCTATCTCTTCTTTTCTTTTGTCGTCAACATACTGAATCTTTTCTTTTATATTATTAAAAATTTCAAAATTTATATTTACTCCAAGCTCTTTTCTACTTTCCTCACTTTTAATTAAGTTTTCCTCTTTTAAAAAATTTTTAAAATCTAACACTCCATTTGATGCATTTAAATATGTTAAATTTTCTTCTAAATTTTTATAAATTTTTTCTATCTCTCTAAAAGTCAAAGATCCTACAATCTCTTTTGCTATATCAGTATTGGCGCTTTCAAATAATTCAAATCTTCTTCTATGTCTTAATGCAGTCATTCTATTAAAACCAACTAACTCTAACCATTGACAATATGTCATATCCTCTTGTATTTTTTCTGAAACTTCTTTAAAAATTTTTCCAAGTTGAATTGAAGCGTTAGCTTGTAAATTTAAAATCTCTTTTGTTTTTATTTCTAAAAATTCATTCTCTTCTTTAGAATCACAAAAATCTATCTTAACTATATTTTTTATTATTTCTAATGTTTCACTTTTTTTCTCTTTTTCAACTATTTCCTTACTAGCTCCCTCAGTAGCTCTTCTCAATCTATCTATTGCTCCCATTGAACACCCCTTATTGTATAATTTAAGCAAACTTATTTTATAATATAAATCTGTAACACAAATATTATTTCATGTAACACATGTGTTACATCCCCTTTATAACCTCTATTAAGCTATCTTGTACTTCTTGTAACCCTTTAGAATTTGTTTCCCAAACACTTTTTCCTTTTTCTAAAAGCGTTTCAATTTGAGATAACTCCTTTATCGGCTCAGGAAGAAGTATTGTTGTTTGTCCTAAAACACTTTTTAAATCATCTAAATATTTATTTTGATTTGTAGTATTTCTATATTTATTAACTATTATCGAATATACTTTGTTAATACCAGCTTCCTCTACTACATTTATAACTCCTTCAACTGTAACTCTATCACAAAAACAAGGAATAATAACTTTATCTGAGCATTCTACAAATATCGTATCTAATTTCATAGTTGGAATACTATCGATTAAAATAAAATCATACTCTGCTCTCATTTTCTCTATAAATTTAGGTAGATTATTTAAAAATGTTGTTGAGAATTTAGAATCTTCAAGTGGAATAAAATCAACATTTTCTCTTATTCTTATAATGTCTCCATCATCACCTTTTACAAAAGCTTTTAATCCACTATTAAAAATAGGCTTGTGCTCTTGTGGAGCAGTATAATCTAATATATTGTTTTGAGAGTCTGATGTTAAAATTAATACTTTTTTTCCAATTAATGATAATCCAACTGATAATTGAACCGCTAAAAAAGTTTTTCCTACTCCACCTTTATTAACTTTTATTGTATATACTTTTCCTTTTCTATCCACTTTTCCCTCCACATTTGGCTTTATGCTCACAGCATCATCTAGTAGTGTAATTACAACATCTTTTTTCTCTTCTGTTAATCCTAAACTATTTATAACAGGTAAAGGAATCACTAGTTTTGGTGATTTATATTTTCCAACTTTATCAAATTTAACTTTATAATTTTTTATTAGTAAAAGAATTTTTCCATTCTCTGTTTTTTGTTCTTGTTCTACTAAAGTTTTCCCATATTTTAAAATAATTTCATCATTTTTATATTCAAAAATAATGTTATTGTTTTCCTCCGTTATAGATAGGAAATTTAAAATATCTTTAGACAGATTTAATCTACATCCATTTAATCTTCCATCTTTTTTATATGAAAACGATAATTTTTTTATCATCCGAACTCCTTAACTTAACAATAACTTTAAATTTTTAAGAGCCTTTTCAATTTCATCTGAATTTTTTCCCTCTAAAGATATCTTTGCTCCATTTAAATTTAATGTTACTGTTATCAAATTTTCACTATAGTTTATTTTCATCATTATCCTCCTAAATTTTTAGAAAAATTTAATGAATTTTCTATTGCGAGTAGAAGGAATTTAACATTAAAATTTTCTATTATTTTACTTTAATAAAATAATACTTCTTTTATTGTGTTATGTCAAGCCTAAAAAATATTTTTTCTTACTTTTATTGATTTTAAATATTTTTAATGTTATAATTTGTGCGCGAGTAGAAGGGATTTATCTTTTAAGATAATCTCTTTTTTTATAAAAAAAGCACTTTCTTCAACTAATGAAAAAGTGCTTTTTATCTTTTTATAAATTACTTATAAAATTATTTTCCTAATAAAATTTCTTCAACTTTATTTTGAACATCATCTATAGTTTGAATATTTCCTGCTAAAACCTCTTTTGTTAATTTCATTTTTAACCTTAATAATTCCTCTTTAGAAAAATCACCTTCTAACATTATCAAAACATTATTTATATAATCTTTTGCTAAAGATAGAAACTCTTTAGTTAATGGTTCTGAATGGTTCTTATTTTTTTCTTCTATTTCTATTATCTCTAATTTTGATGAAGAGTTATAATTAAAATAGTCTATCTCATTTAAATAATTTAAAATTATTCTTTTTTTACCAGCATTAAAAGCTATTTTCTGTATTTTGGTATTCATTCCACATATTTCTATATAATTTTTAAATGCATTTTTTTCTATTTCTTCTTTTTCTTCTTGAGGCAATAATTCAAAGAAAGTTTCCAATTGGAGGAATTTTTCATCAATTATTTCATCTTTTTTTATTTCGATTTTTTCTTGAGATAAATTTTCTTTTTTAACTTCCTCAATAAAAATATCTCCCGCCCAGTTATTTTCCAAAGCTTTTAAGAAAAATGCTCTCGGACTAGTTAATTTTTTCTGTTTATTCAAATAAACTATTGTTCCTCTTACTTTTTCTTCTCCATATTTTTCAATACTATCTGCTATAGTTTTTGGCATAGATTTTAATTTTTTAGCAATATTTGGTAATTGGTTAAATAATTCCTCTATTAACTCTTTGGTTATAATTGTTTTTTCCAGTTGTTCTTTTTCATTTTCAGTTAATGTATCGTGTTCTGTAGCAGATATCGTTAATTGAGTAGATATATTTTTAAAATCATTAAAATCATCAAAAAATCTATCTTGTTTTTCTTCAGCTGAATCTTCATAAAAATGTATTTCTATCTCCGATTTTTCCCATGTACTATCTTTTACAAAATTAAACTCTTTAATTAAATTTTTTATTTTTAACTCATTTAAGTTATTCTCTAAAATTTTTATAGTATTATGTGGATTTTTAGGATTAAATTTTAATGGAATCCTTTTTATTAAAAAAAGTGTATCTATTCTTAAATAAAGCTCATGATATCTAAGCTTTTCTATTAACATATAAATTGTTCGGGCTGTACTCGTATCTATATCTAATAAAATATCAGAGTTGTAAACCATATAACCTTTTGTCATTATATTATTATAAAAATGATCTGATACAGAGATCTCATAAACTTCTTTTATTCTATTATCACCAATTTGATCTTTAAGAGTTTTATTTTTTCTGTCATCAAGTCTAATCGTTTTAAGCGAAAGGATTGTTGTTTCTATATCTTCAGTTAATATAGATTTATTTATAGAAGAATACATTGTATTTTTAAAATTATAGTTAGAGGTTGCTAACCTCGATAAACTTTCTTTTATTCTTTTTACGTAATCTTTAGTTGTTAATTTTAACTCTTTTTTTAATTCTGCTGCCGTTATAATAAATCTTCTTGGCATTCCTTTATTTTTCATAACTTTCATTAAAGCTATAAAAACTTTTTCCTCTAACTCACCAGGAATATAGTCACCTGCTTTAGGTGTAACATTTATATATGTATCACGATTTTTATTAAAATAATATTTTACAATTTGATTTACTTTTCTTCTTGTATTTTTAGAAAAAAGTGGATATTGTATAACGTTCATATCAACACGAACTAAAGATTTATTTTTAATAAAATCTTCGTCTACATAGATATTTTCTTCTACTATCTCTGTTTCTGGTGTATCTATAACTTCCTCTTCATACCACTTACTCATTAATTTATCTCCTTAAAAATAATTTGAATTTTTTGCACTTAATAATGGGGGTTACTTATAAAGTTATCCAATTTTTTACATATTTTAACATAAATTCTTATAAAAATATATAAATTCTTCTCTAAAAAGATGGTTTTTTCTTAAAAAATATACCTCACTAATACGTGGTGATAATATAAAATTATAAATATACCTCACTAATACGTTAAAAAAAATAAGGACCCTCATTAATACGTGTAAAAGCCCTCATTAATACGTATTAATACCCCCATTAATGCGTAAAATGCACCTCATTAATGCGTGTAACAAGTCCCCACTAATACGTGGTAAGAAAAACCTTCCTTTTCTTAATAAAATCAATGGTTAAATGAACTTTTTTTTAGCTTTTTTTTGTACATAACAATATAAACAATATATAACAATATAAACAACTATAAACAATGTAATTTCTTAATTTATAAAAAAATATAATAAATATAAACACTTATTAATGAGGGTAATATAATAGATTTTTCTTTTTATAAAAAACATAAAGTTAAATAATTTTATATTTAATAATAAATTTTCTATATTACACAAAAAATAAAAAATAAAATTTCTTTGTGTTATCGTAAATATAACGATGGATTCTATGTAAA
>NZ_CAMQXC010000154.1 GCF_947038635.1 uncultured Cetobacterium sp.
GTGCTATAGATGATTTAAAAGCATCTATAGCACTCTCTTCAGTTTGAAGTTTACTTTTTAAGTTATCTATATTATCTAACTCATTTAATTCATTTAATTTTTCAAGATGATAATTAAGCTTTGTATTTATTTCTACTATAGTTCGTTCTAACTGCTCTTTTGTTTTAGATAATTCATCTAAAACAGATGTGTCTATACTTTGAATCTCTTTAGCTGGATTTGGGTGGTCCTTTGATCCACAAACAGGACAAGACTCTCCATGAATAAGATTTTTAGATATTTCGAAAGCTTTACTTTCAAGATGTTGTTTATTAATATTCTCAATTTTTTTCAAACAGCTTTCTAACTCTATTTCTATCGAGTCTTTCAAAGCCTTCTCTTTTTTTACTTCAGTTTCTAATTTATTTTTCTCTTTTAATTTTTCCTCTAATAATTTAATATCAGTGTTTAACTTTTTTATTTCATTTTCAAGAGAGATTAGCTTGTCTTTATCTATTTTCTCAAGGTTTTGAAGATTGTTATTTTCATTTTCTAGTGATACATTATCAATTTTCAATTTTTCATATAAAGATTTTAAATCGGAAGCTATTGAAGTAGAATCATTTAAAGCTTCTTCTAAAAGCTTTTCCTTAAACTTTAATGATCTAATATACTGATCTCCTTTACGTAGGTTATCAAGTTCAGTATAATCCACTTTTAAATTATCTAATTCTAACATCAGTTTATCTAGTTCAATCTGTTTTTCTCTCTCTTGTGCTTTAAGATTTTCAAGAGCAAGATTTAGATTTTCTAAAGTATTCTTCGATTTTAAAAGGCTAGTTTGGTTATTTAAAATACTTTCTTTAAAATTTGTTATTTCATCAATAACACTTTTAAAGGATTGTGCAACTTCATGTTTAGTTAAAATATTCTTACATAAATCAATATCTTCTTTGTTTAAATCTAATCTTTGAAGTTCGTATATATATGATTCTAGTTTTTCAAATAAAATTTTTAATTCTTTTAATTCGTTGTACTCATAAGATAGTTCTTTTTTGCTTGATAAAAGATTATTGTACTCTTCCTCTTTAGTTGACAAAGTAGTTTTAAGGCTGTTTATAGTTTCTAAAGAACAATCTCCTTTTCCTTTAATTTGGTTTTCTAAAGAGGTAATCTCATCTTTTAATTTGTTATTTCTAACTTTTATTTTTTCTGACATTTTAGTTCCATATCGTTCTAAATCAAAGATATTTTCTAACATAGTCATTTTGTCAGCACCTTTTAATTTTAAAAACTCACTAAATTTACCTTGAGGTAAAACAACTGATCTTGTAAAATCATTTACATTTATACCGAAGAACTCATTTATTTTACTCTCTACATTTTTAACTGTATCAGCTATAACATCTCCATTTAAAATTAAAATTGGATTACTTTGTTCAAACTTTTCTTCACCCTTTCTAGAAAACTTTTTTTTATAACATCTAGTTATTTCAAAAATATCTTTTCCAAGTGCAAATTTAAAATAAACTTCTAAAATATCACTATCTTGATTTAAGCATGGTCTTATATTTTTTCCTTTACTACCCATAGTTCTTGGTATTTCATCAAATATTGCAAAAATCATGGCATCTAAAATTGTAGATTTTCCACTTCCTGTTTCACCAAAAATACCAAAAAGTCCAAGAGTTGTTAGAGCATCAAAGTCAACTGTTTGCTTTTTAGAAAAACTTTGTAATCCAGTTATTTCTAATCTAATTGGTCTCATTGCTTTCTCCCTCCTCTAAAATTTCTAAGAAAAGTTTCGTTATGTTATCATTTGGAGGTAATCCCATTGTTTCCTCTTTGTAAAATTCAATAAAAGCCTCTTCTAGAGTTTGTTCATTATAATTTGTAACTTCGATTTCTTTTGATTTTATTTTTATAATTGGAACTATTTCTAAAATATTTTTATTGGATTTAATCTTTCTAATTTGAGAATTTGTAAGAGGTTCTTCTAATTCAACATTTAAATAGATCCATTCGTTTTTATCAATAAGTTCTAGAGATTTATTAATAGCTCCATCTGCTCCTATTACATTATACTCTCTAATAGGTTTATAATTTTCTAAAGGTATCTCCTTTACAGTAGTTGAATCCTTTAATATATCAACTACAAAAACCTTTTTATCAAATCTATTTTCAGTTACTCTATATTCGATGGGAGAACCACAGTAATAAGCTTTTTTGTTTGCAAAATACATTGGTTTATGAACATGCCCTAAAGCTATATAATCAACATCAGGTAAATCACTAGTAGCAATTGCACGCGAGCCTCCAAGCTCTAAAGCAACTTCACCCTCTCCCATAGATCCGGCTACATAAATATGAGTCATAATTACACTAGGTATATTTTCATGATTATAACGAACTCCTTCTTCTAAAATATCTTTGATTCTAGTATTGAACTTGATATCATCGAAAGTTTCATTTAAAGTAGCTTCACTTGGAAAGGGAAGATTATATATATATATTTTTTTATTATTTTTTTCTATAAAAATTCCACCTGGAACAGAGTTGTAGATATTTAAAGTACCATATTTTCCTGTATTAATCTCTTGAAATGCACGATCATAGATTATAACTCCATAGTCTTTAGCTAAATGAGATACAGCAGTTAATCTTTGAGGATTATCATGATTTCCAGGAATTATAATAATTCCTACTTCACCATTTAAAGATAACTGTTTTATACTGTCAAAAAATAATTTTTCAGCTTCAGCTGATGGATTATAAGTATCGTATATATCTCCAGCTAAAAGAATTAAATCAATATTTTCCTCTTTTATAACTGCTTCTAGAGCATTAATAAATAGTTTTTGTTCTAATATTCTTGATTGTCCTTCAAGCTTTTTGCCTAAATGCCAATCAGAAGTATGAAGTACTCTCATAAAAGCCCCCTCCTAAATTATTTCTTCTTTAATACAGTGTATCACTGAATTTATCAAAATTCAAATTTTAAGGTAAAATAAAAAAGGCTGTCTATAAGACAACCTTCTCGTTTGTAATTATTTTCCTGTCATTCTTTTTAAAGCGTTAGCTACAAACTCAACTTGAGTTCCTACTATAATTTGAACAGAAGTTTTACTTGGTTTTAATACTCCAGCAACTCCTAATTTCTTAATCTCTGCATCATTAACTAATGAACTATCTTTAACATCAAGTCTTAATCTAGTAATACAGTTATCTATAGTTACTAAGTTATCAGTTCCACCTAAAAGTGGTAACATTCTTTCAGCTAATTCATCATTTGTAGAAGCTTTTGATGGAGCATTCTCCTCTTCAGAAAGATCAGCATCTTCTCTTCCAGGAGTTTTGATATTGAATCTTGTAATGATAAAGTAAAATACAAAGTAATATAGGAAGAAGAACACAATACCTTGTATAATTAACATATACCATCCAGTAGCTAGAGGGTTTCTAGAAGATAATAACATATCTATTAATCCAGCAGAGAATCCAAATCCAGCAATCCAGTGCATAGTAGCAGCTATAAATAAAGAGATTCCAGTTAATATACAGTGAACTAAATATAGCCCTGGTGCAACGAACATGAATGCAAACTCTAGTGGCTCAGTAACTCCTGTTAAGAAAGTTGCAAATCCAGCAGCAATCATGATAGATTTAATTTTATCTTTATTTTCTGGTTTAGCTGTTTTTACGAAAGCAACTGCTGCTCCTAAAAGACCAAACATCATAATTGGGAAGAATCCAGCTTGATACATTCCAGTAACTCCTGGTATTCCAGTTCCATTTGCGATTGATTGAGCTCCACCTAAGAATTTAGGGATATCATTGATTCCAGCAACGTCAAACCAGAATACTGAGTTTAAAGCATGGTGTAATCCAACAGGAATTAAAAGTCTGTTTAAGAATCCATAGATTCCAGCTCCAACTGCTCCCATTCCACTGATTGCTTCTCCGAAAGTAACAAGTCCATCATAAATTGTTGGCCATACATACATTAAAAGGAAAGCAACTATAATCATAACAAATGATGTAATGATTGGAACTAATCTCTTTCCACTAAAGAATGATAGAGCTTTTGGTAACTCAACATCACTAAATCTGTTGTATAAAGCTGAAGAGATAACTCCAACTAAGATACCTATAAATTGGTTATTTATTTTACTAAATCCAACAGGTACATTGTCTATTTTCATAATCTGTCCAACAGCACCAGGTGATAATAATGTAGTAAGAACTAAGAAACCTACTAAACCTGTTAAAGCAGCAGCACCATTTTTATCTTTAGACATTCCAAAGGCAACACCAACAGCAAATAATATAGGCATTTGATCTATTATCGCAGCCCCTGATTTAATTAAAAATGCAGCTAGTGCACTATTTCCTCCCCAACCAGTTGGGTCAATAAAATAACCTAATCCTAATAGAATTGCAGCAGCTGGTAAAACTGCAACAGGAACCATTAGTGCTTTACCTATTTTTTGTAAATAACTAAACATTTTTCCCTCCTAAATACATTTGTTTTTTGAAATTTTATTTCTAACATATTTTATAATAAAAGAATTATTGTGTCAAGTACAATTCATATTTTAATAGAACAGATTAGTTATATTGTATACAGTTAAATTATTTCTTTACTTTATTTAAAAATATGATATAATAAT
>NZ_CAMQXC010000155.1 GCF_947038635.1 uncultured Cetobacterium sp.
GATAATTTAATATTACCCCAACTTGAAGGTTTACACAAATATTTAATTAGACCCCTGACTTTTTTAAGTCAGCTTTTTCTCTATTTAAATTATAAACTATATTTTGTAAATTTAGTTTTAAATTCATCTTCAGATCTAACAAAAAGTTTTTCATTTCCTTTTGAATCTAAGACTTGTTCAGAAAAAACTTTATATAGATACATAATTTGTCCATCTTGCTCATTAGTACAATTTAATATATTGTAATTTAGAACTTCATAAAGTTTACCATTTTTATTATTTTTCCAAAGCTCTTTATTCATAACACTCCTTCAAACAGTTATTTCACCACATAAATCAGATTCCATAAAGATCTTAATGTCTTGAATAGTAAGATTTTTTCCTAATAAATACATTAATTTAGTAATTGCTGCCTCAGGAGTCATATCTCCACCGCTAATTACTCCAATACTTTTTAGTGCACTACTAGCTTCGTATAACCCCATTTTAACAGCACCAGTTGCGCATTGAGTAATGTTAACAACAACAACTCCTGAATTAATAATAGATTCTAAAGCTGTAACAAAATTATCAGTAGTAGGAGCATTACCATTTCCATAAGTTTTTAAAATTACTCCTTTTATTTCAGAATGAGATTCTACAAGTGTTTTTATATATTGAGGATTCATTCCAGGAAAAATTTCAACAATGAGTATGTTACTGTTGATAGAAGGATCTGTATAAAACTCATTTTTAGGCATATCTAAGACTTTTTTATCATGAATTTTAATTTCACATCCAATTTCTCCTAAAGCTCTATAATTTGGAGAAGCAAATCCAAAATAATTTGTAGCATCAATTTTTCTAGCTCGATTACCTCTTAATAGTTCATCTCTAAAACAGATAGTAACTTCAGGTATACTTTTAACACCATAAATTCTATTTCCAGCTATTTGAATTGATGTAATTAAGTTTTGAAGAGCATCACTTCTTGGTGTAACTAAAGGAACTTGAGAGCCAGTTAAAACTACAGGTTTATCGAGATTTTTAAGCATAAAAGATAAAGCAGAAGCTGTAAAGGCCATAGTATCAGTTCCATGTAAAATAACAAATCCTCTATAATTATAATAGTTTTTTTCTATAATTTTAACAATATCAATCCAAATTTCAGGATTCATATCTGAAGAATCAATTAAAGTTGTAATTTGGCAGTAGTCAGCAGGAAATCTTTCTAAAATAGGATGATTTTTAGCAACCTCAAACCAATTTTTAGCAGGTCTTAAAGGACTATTAGGATTGTTTTCCTCGCTATTGACCATACCAATAGTACCCCCAGTATTTATGATAAGAATTTTTTCTAACATTTAGCTCCTCCTAAAATTAATCCCCTAGTAAACTAGGGGATTGATTTTTTATATATCTTTTAAGAATATGTTTTGGCTTCTATCAGGACCAACAGAAACAACAGTTATTTGACATCCTAAATACTCTTCAACTCTAGCAAGGTATTTTTTACAGTTCTCAGGTAACTCATTGTAATCCTTCATATTAGAGATATCCTCTGTCCATCCAGGTAACTCTTCATAAATTGGTTTAGCATAAGCTAATTTTTCTGTAGCAGCAGGTACAGTTGTGTAAACTTTTCCATCGATTTCGTATCCAGTACAGATTTTTAAAGTATCTAATCCACTTAAAACGTCGATTTTTGTTATTACAACGTCAGTTAATCCGTTGATATCAACAGCATATTTACCAACAACAAGATCTAACCATCCACATCTTCTTGGTCTTCCAGTAGTAGCTCCAAACTCTCCACCAATTTGTCTGATTTTTTCTCCTAAATCATTATTTAACTCAGTAACGAAAGGTCCTTCTCCAACTCTAGTTGTATAAGCTTTCATAACTCCAATTATTCTATCGATTTTTCTAGGAGAAACTCCAACACCAGTAGTAACTCCTCCACTTGTAGGAGATGATGAAGTAACATATGGGTATGTTCCATAGTTAATATCTAGCATCATAGCTTGAGCCCCTTCAAATAAAACGAATTTATCATCATCTAAAGCTTTGTTAATTTCAGGAGTAGCATCAATAATTCTATGCTTTAATCTTTCAGCGTATCCTTTATACTCTTCAAAAATATCTTCAAACTTCATAGTTGGAGCATCATAGATTTTAGTGAAAAGTTCATTTTTCTCTTCTAAATTCATTTTTAATTTCTTAGCGAATAGTTCCATATCTAATAACTCAACAGCTCTAATTCCAACTCTTGAGAATTTATCAGAGTAACAAGGTCCAATTCCTCTTTTTGTAGTTCCAATTTTGTTATCTCCACTTCTTTCTTCTTTTAAGATATCTAATTGAATGTGGTAAGGCATAATAAGATGAGCTCTATCACTTATGAATAGGTGATCAACTTTAGCTCCTTTAGCTTCTAATGTATCAAGTTCTTTTAAAAGAACTTTAGGATCAACAACAACTCCTGGTCCAATGATACATTTACCTTGTCCATGTAACATACCAGATGGTAATAAATGAAGTATAAACTTCTCTCCATTAACAACAACTGTGTGTCCAGCATTATTTCCACCTTGGAATCTAACAACGTAATCAGCTCTATCTCCAAGAACGTCAATTATTTTTCCTTTTCCTTCGTCTCCCCATTGAGTTCCAACTACAACATATCCTGCCATTTAAATACCTCCATGTATTATTTCGTTATTTGATTTTTTTTATTTCAATATAGTTGATATTTTTATTGTGCTTACATATAAATAAATCTTCAAACTCTGTTCTGATATTATCAGCAGCCTTTGGGCTGTTATGTAAATCAGGTGTATGATAAACTACTTCATAGTTTTTTAAATCTTTAGCAAATTCAAGAACATCTGAATAGTATTGGTCATGATCTGTTTTAAAAAATAAAGTTCCATCGACTTTCATTATAACATCAAGAAGCTCAAAAAGTTTAGGTTGAAGTATTCTATTTTTTTCATTTCCTTCCCAAGGATCAGGAAAATTAATATAAAGTCCTTCAATCTCTTCATTTCCTATAAATTTTGTAATATCTTCACCACGTCTTCTTAAAAAAACAACATTATTAAGATTTCTTTTAACGGCTTTAGTTGCAGATAAAACTAATCTTTTAAATCTTATTTCAAGAGCTAAGTGATTTCTCTCAGGATATTTAGCAGCCATTCCAACTGCAAAATTTCCACTTCCAGATCCTATCTCAAGATACACAGGATTATTGTTTCCAAAAGCTTTTTGGTTCCAATTTCCTCTATAAGAATCCATAATTTCACTATCATAGATAATGTGATTAGGGTATTCTACTAATTTAACCATGTATGGGTTATAATTAGTTCTAGGATTTGTGAAGAAGTGTTTCCATAGAGTGCCTTCTAATCTTTCTTTCATTCTTCCTCCATAAATTTAATCGTTTTTTCAGCAGCATTTTGATTGCTTTTGAAAAATGCTTTTATTTTATCCTCAGAAACAGGATTTGTTTCTAAGAGATTAATAATATTTAAAAACTCTTCCTTGTTGTTAACTTTATATCCAATATTAAGATTTAAAATATCTTTAGATATATCTTTAACATTTTGTAAGTACGGGCCAAAAATAGGAGATTTTCCATAAAATAGTGGTTCTAATAAACTATGACCACCAACATTAACTAATGTTCCACCAACAAATACAATATCAGCAATAGAATAAAACTGCCTTAGAATGCCCATTTTATCAACAATAAGTATTTGAAATTTTTCTAAAGATGGGTTTAATTCTAAATCAGTTAACTTTTTATATGTAAAATTTGAATTTTTTATTAAAGTTTCAATTTCAGAAACTCTTTCTAAATGTCGTGGAACAATTACAAGAAGTGTATTTTTAAGATTCTTAAAAACATCTATAAGAATAGAATCTTCTCCTTGTCTAGTACTACCAGCAACAAAAATTTTTCTTGTATCACTTTTTATAAGCTTCTTTAAATTTGACATATCTTCAGAAGAAAATGTTTCAAAAGAAATATCAAATTTTAGATTACCAGTGATAAAAACTTTATTTTTATCAGCACCTAAAAGAATTATTCGATCTTTATCTTCTTGAGATTGCATAAAAAATCCAGATATTTTAGAAAAAAGAGGCTTTATAATCCAAGATATTTTTTTATATCTAGGAAAACTTTTATTTGAAATTCTTCCATTAACAATAAATATCTTAGAATATTTTGAACCTAAATTTATAAAGTTAGGCCAAATCTCAGTTTCTATCAGAATTATTTTAGAAACATTAATATAGTTAAATATTCTTTTAAGTATAAAAATATCATCTAAAGGAAATCTTAATATAGATATTCTATCATCTTTTGAATATTTATTCATAGCTATTTCATAACCAGTATCAGTAAACGCTGTAAG
>NZ_CAMQXC010000156.1 GCF_947038635.1 uncultured Cetobacterium sp.
CAGCTATTCCTGCTAATGGGTGTTTTCCTAGAGAGCAAAATATAAATGCTGAGATTACTGGAACTACAACAATTGCTGCATCTGATGCTATATTTCCACAAATTCCAATCAACATAATCATAAAAGTTATAACCTTTGGAGAACTATTAAGAATAGTATTTCTCATAAAAGCTGATACCAAACCAACATGCTCAGCTAACCCAATTCCCAAAGTCATAACTAAAACTAAACCTAAAGGTGAAAATCCTGTAAAATTTTTTATTGTATTTTGTAACATAAAATTAATTCCTTCACTAGAAAGTAGATTTTTTACTTTAACAACTTCATTTTTTACTGGATCAACTACTCCTACATCTAAATAATTTAGTCCCCAAGATAATAAAATAATAAATACACTTAAAAAGAAAAAAAGCATGAATGGATGTGGAATCTTATTTCCGACTTTTTCTATCCAATCTAAAATACCATGTTTTTTTCTCTCATTTACTTTTCCCATTAACTTCCCTCCCACCATTATTTAATTTAGACAAGTGTACCCCAGTAATACTGATAACACAATTATATTCTTTGTATCTAAAGTATTGATAAAATAAATGTGACAAAAGTACAAAAAATGTGGTATTAATTTAAGTAACAATTCTAGGGGAGTGATTATATGTTAAATAATTTAAATACTCATCGAAACTATCTGCACACTATACCAGAAATTGCATTAAATGAGTTTAAAACAGCTGCGTATATCAGAGAAATTTTAGATAAAGAAAATGTAGAATACCATTGTGTTGGAACAAGTACTGTTGCTTTTATTCCTGGAGAAAGTGATCAATGTATAGCTTTTAGAGCTGATATTGATGCTTTACCATTAACTGAAGAAAGTACTAATCCTTTTAAATCTGAAATTCCAGGTATGATGCATGCGTGTGGTCATGATGGACATACTGCTATGTTGTTAACTTTTATACAAGAAGTCAAACTTTTAATATCTCAAGGAACACAATTAAAAAAATCTTTAGTTTTTATATTTCAAGCTGGTGAAGAGGGAGCTGGTGGAGCTAGATTTATTGTAGCTGATAACTATTACAAATCTAAAAATATAGAAGCTATTTATGCTTTACATGTTTATCCTGAGATTAAAGTTGGAGAGTTTGCTGTAAAATCAGGTTTTGTATCTCTTCAAAATATAAATTTAGATATTGTATTAACTGGAAAAGGATGTCATGGTGCTCAACCTCACAAAGGCATTGATTCAATACTCATTGGAGCTAAATTAGTTGAAGCATATCAATCAATTAAATCTAGAAATATACCATCTTACGAGCATTTTTTACTTACAATTGGAGCTTTTCATGCAGGTACAGTTAGAAATATTATTCCTGGAACTGTTAATATGCTTGGAACTATCAGGCTTGAAAATATATCTTTAATACCTTTCATTCAAGAAAGAATGGAACATATAAACAAAGGATTTGAATTAGCCTTTGATGTTAAAATTGATATGAAATTTCAACCTTTTTATCCTCCAGTGATTAACGACTCCAATCTTTTTGAAAAAGCTTTAAAAGCTTTAAAAGATAAAAAAGTTTTTACCGATGTTTCTTTAAGTGGATCTGAAGATTTCTCTTTCTATTCACAAAATGGAACTCCTGGACTATTAGCATTAGTTGGAATTAGAGATGAAGAAAAAGGACATGTTTGTGCTCTTCATAATAATCGATTTGATTTTGAAAACGAAGCCTTAATTCATGGAGTTGAGTTTTTTAAAAATTTACTTCAAGAAAATAACGCTATTTAATAGTATTTAAAAAGGAAGTCTTTAACTTATTTTTAATAATAGAGCATAACTATATCATGTATTATTTAGGAGGTTTTTTTCATGAAAAAATATGTTTTAGTATGTTCTTTTATTATTTCAGCTTTTACTTTTGCTGCATCACATGATAATCATCAAGATCATGTTCAACAAAATACAATGAATGATATGCCTATGATGCAATCACAAAATGCTAATTGTCCTACATGCAATAATATGATGCAAAATATGACGCAGATGCCTGG
This sequence comes from uncultured Cetobacterium sp., assembly GCF_947038635.1. Classification (GTDB taxonomy): domain Bacteria; phylum Fusobacteriota; class Fusobacteriia; order Fusobacteriales; family Fusobacteriaceae; genus Cetobacterium_A. The sequence continues at coordinate 2,056 of NZ_CAMQXC010000156.1, forward strand.
ATGGAAAAGTGATAAAAAAATGATGAAAAGTAATATGATGTATGCAACACCTGAGATGCAAAAAAATATGATTGATATTGAACAAAAACAGTTAGATATAAAAAAAGCAATGTTAGATGATAAGGTAGATTGGAGTAAAGTTGAAAAACTAAATAAAGAGATTGGAGAGATTAGAGCTAAAATGCAAACTGAAATGATGAAAAATCAATATGAAATGATGAAAAATGCTCCTGCTACTACTCCAGCACCAGCTAAACAATAGATATATTAAAAGAGAGCCTAATTCTGGCTCTCTTTATTTTTTATATTCATCCAATTTATTAATCTCTCATAATTTTCTTTTGCATCTTTTACTCCTAAATTATAAAGAGCCTTAATTTTATTTAAATCTCTTTCTAATCTATCTACTACCACTACCTCACTAGGTCTAAAAACAAAAATATCCCCTTTATTTTCAAGCTCTTGTATATCTTTTAAAGTTCTATTATAAACTAAGTGACGTTTTATTAGTGCTTCTGCTACTTTAGGATATTTTCTATAATACAGCTTTATAAGTGGTTGTAACTTTAAAGGTTCTTTTTTATACCCTTCATCCTCTGTTAAAATAACAACATTTTTACTATTTCCATCTAATATTGACTGAGCTATTGGAATTGGTGAAGCTATTCCACCATCTAAATATATTTTCTCATTTATTATTGTCTCTTTAGAAAAAAATGGTAAACTTCCTGATGCAATCAAAGATTCTAACAGGTCATCTGTTCCTTTAAAATCTTTTTTAGAAAAAAATTCAGTTCTTCCTTTTATACAATTAAATGCTCCCACCTTAAATTCTAAATCACAGTTATAAAATGTTTCAAAATCAAAAGGTGATAGTTCATATGTCATTTTTCTATATGCAAAATCTACATTTATGTAACTTCCATTTTTTATTAAATATTTATACCCCATATATCTTTCATCATTTAAATATTTTAAAATAATATCAATATTTCTTCTTTTTTGTCTCGAAGCATAAGATGCTGAATAAATTGCACCTGCTGAAACTCCAATTGTATATTTAAAATGCAACTGTTTAGATAAAAAGTAATCTAAAATTCCAGATGTATATGCTCCTCTTAATCCTCCACCTTCTAAAACTAATCCTATATTATCCATTAAATCCTCCTAAAGCACAAACTAATATTCTCTATATTGTACTTTTTATTTAGATATTTTCTTTCTTTATATTTTATTTTTCCAAGAGTTTCGATATTCTTTGACTTTTAAGTTTTTTTCTTTTAAAATTATAATAAAACTCATTGAGGAGGTTATGCATGATAAAAAAATTTATAAGCTATTATAAACCTTATAAAAAACTATTTTTCTTAGATTTACTTGCAGCTATTACAGTTTCTGTTTGTGATTTAATATATCCTATGTTAAGTAGAGTTGCTGTAAATAACTATATTCCTAATAAAAACTACCGAAGTATTTTGGTTTTAGCAATTACTCTTTTAGGAATATACATAGTTAAACTTATTTGCAACTATTTTATGAACTATTGGGGACATGTAGTTGGCGTTCGAATGCAAGGTGATATGAGAAAGGATGTTTATACAAAACTTCAAAATTTTCCAATAAAATATTTTGACAATACACAAACTGGAAGTATTATGTCTAGAATTGTAAATGATTTACAAGAGGTTTCTGAACTTGCTCACCACGGTCCTGAAGATCTTTTTATATCAATCATTATGATTTTTGGTTCTTTTTTCCTTCTTTTAAATATCAACATTCCATTAACACTTATAGTTTTCTCAGTTATTCCATTTATAGTTTGGTTCACTATTAATAGACGACAAAGAATGTCTGATGCCTTTTTAGAAACACGTGAAAAAATTGGAGCTATTAATTCAACTTTACAAAATAGTATTAGTGGAATTAGAGTTTCTAAAGCTTTTGTTAATAAGAATGATGAACTTGAAAAATTTAAAAAAAGTAATCTTGAATTCAAAACAGCTCGTGAAGGAGCATATAAAGTTATGGCTGAATATGTTTCAGGAATGACTTTTCTTACAGATATGTTAGATTATCTTGTACTAGTTTTTGGTGCTATTTTTACTTATCAAGGAAAAATTAATTTTGGTGATTTTTTAGCTTACCTTTTATATATTAGAATTTTTAGTCAGCCTATAAAAAGACTTGTTGGTTTTGTCGAACAATATCAAAATGGTATGAGTGGATTTAAACGTTTCAAAGAGATGTTAGATGAAGATATTGAAAAAGACTCCACAGGTGCTAAAGAATTAAAAGATGTTAAAGGTAATATTAAATTTGAAAATGTCTACTTTAGTCA
>NZ_CAMQXC010000157.1 GCF_947038635.1 uncultured Cetobacterium sp.
CTTTTGCACTATTTAAATTATTATTTTTTAAAACTATATAGCAAATATTTGGTGATACATATGGTGTTGAAAAGTTAATAAAATTTTTTCTTTCTTCAGTTACAGTCATTCCAGCGATAATCATATCTACCTTCTTTGCTTGTAAAGCTGATATAAGTCCATCAAAATTCATATTAGACCACTTATAATTAAATCCTACTCTTTTAGAAAGCTCCTCAATAATATCTGCATCAAATCCAACCACCTTATTATTCTCCAAATACTCATAAGGAGGATATTCAGCATTAGTTCCTACCACATAAATTTTTTCATTACTCACTGTTTTCTTTTCATCCTTCGTACACCCCATAAATACTACAAATACTAAAACCATCATCGACATAATAATCTTTTTCATTTTTTCCCTCCATAAAAAATTTAATAAAAAAAATACTCGCCTTAAAAGACGAGTATTATCTACAAAAATATAATCAAAAATTATTTAATCAACAAAAAAATTGATTAAATTCCAATTATAAAATAAAGCAGTTGAGCCTACTATCTCTAAGGATTACAAATTTATTAAGTTGTTTTGTATTCCTTGAGTTCCTTAGCATTCTCTTCCTCCTTTTATAATTTTGTCAGATTATAACATCTAAAATTTAAGAAGTCAACAAAATATGTTATACAAATAATATATTTTCAAAACATATTTTATATATTGTACAAAGATTGCTTTTTTATATATACTTGTTAAAATAAATTTAAAAGGAGAGCAACTATGAGAATAGCAATAAATAATGGTCATTTAATTGATCCTAAAAATAATATATCTGAAAAATTTAATATAGGTATTGAAAATGGTAAAGTAGTTGAACTTTCTAAAGATATTTTAAGTGGAGATAAGGTAATTAATGCTAATGATTTATATGTAACTCCTGGATTTATAGATATGCACGTACATGAAGATAGAATAATAGATGGAAATATAAGAATCAATATTTTTGAAAAACTTTTAAAAATGGGTGTTACATCAGCCATTGGAGGAAACTGTGGAATTGGTATTGAAAATATTAACGAATATTTAAAGTTGGTCGATTTTGGATTCCCTATAAACTATGGAACACTTCTGCCTCACGAGATTTTAAGAAAACACATTAATATTCAGGATAGATATGCTAATTTAGATAATAAAAATATAGAGCAAATGTATCACTTTGGAAAGAATCTCATAAAAGAAAATGGTCTTTTAGGGATAAGTTTTGGTATTGAATATATTCCAGGAATAGATTTCAATGAGTTAATGACTTTAGCTAGGCTTGGAAAAAATAGAGTTGTTTCTGCCCATTTGAGAGAGGATGGAGAAAATGTCTTGAACTCTTTAGGTGAACTTTTAGAAATTGGAAGATTTAATGATACACATTTACAAATCTCTCATATAGGAAGTATGGCTGGATATGGCCAAATGAATAAATTTTTAAATGAAATTGAAAATAAAAAAGAACAAGGTGTTAAAATAATGTGTGATTGCTACCCTTATAAAGCCTTCAGTACACTGATAGGTTCAGCAGTTTTTGATAATAATTATATTGAAAATCATAATTTTAGTTACGAACAACTTCAAATTGCTAGCGGTCCTTTAAAAGGGAGTATATGCACAAAAGAGATTTTTGAACAATTAAGAAAAACTGCTCCTGAGACTCTTGTTGTTGGGCATATGATGCTAGAAAAAGATATTGATATGGCTATTTTAAATAGGAATACTATTGTTGTCAGCGATGGTATTTTAACTGAAACTGGAGAAGGGCATCCTAGAGCAGCTGGGACTTTTCCAAAATTTTTAAAAGAGTATGTAAAAGAAAAGAAATTGCTATCTATTGAAGAAGCTATTGAAAAAATAACATCTACTCCTGCTAAAATACTTGGGATAAATAAAGGCTCTTTAGAAATTGGGGCTGATGCTGATATTACAATTTTTTCTTTAGATGAAATTGAGGATCAAGCAACCTTTGAAAATACATCTTTACCACCAAAAGGGATAAAGTATGTTATTATTAATGGTGAGATTGCTTTAATTGATAATGAGATTTTGAGTTTTAACTCTGGAAAATCTATACGAAAGTTTTTGTAATTATTTTAGAAAAAATAGAAGCTATCTATTAAAGGTAGCTTCTATCTTTGTTGTAACTATTTTAGCTTATATTATTTTTTGAAATTTTTCATACTTTCATCTAACATTTTCATAGCTTCAATTTCATTTCCAACACCTGTTATTTCAACTTTTCCATTAGGACCTTTATAATTAGCAAACCATATTTTTATTATATCAGTTATTCCTGGAAACTTATTATTAAACTCATCTAAAGTTTTTATTTCTGAAAAAACAGAATTTTCTCCTATTGCTATCAATTTATCATCTTGTTCACCTTTATCAATCATTTTTACAACACCAATTACACGCCCTTTTTTTACTTCACCTCTTGCTATAGCATCCCCTAAAAGAAGAACATCAATAGTATCTCCGTCGCCAGTTAGAGTTTGAGGAACCATTCCATAATTACCAACGTATGGTAAATATTGAACTATACGAGGTTTTCCATTTCTTATTTCCCACTCTAAATTTCCAGTTTCAGGATTTACTTCCCATTTTTCATTAGTTCCTGCAGGAATTTCAACTACAATATTTATATTTCCATCTTTATCTATAGCTGGAATAGAATTAGAAAGATTTGTTGTCGATTCTAATGTATACTTATCCTTTAAAACTAAAGAGTTTGTATTGATAACTGCTGAAGAACTATAAGATAGTGTTGTTAGTAATGTTAAGCCAATGAAAGTAGATATTTTTTTTGAAAACATTATTCCTCCTAAATATATATTTTCTAATATCTTATCATTAGCCTGTTAAAATTATTTTAAATTTATGTAAAAGGTATGTAATAAGTTTTTTATTACTCTATTAATTTTTTTTCCTTTAAAGCTTCCATTGCAACATTATATTCACTTTCTATTCCTTCTGTGACTTTAAGATTTAGTTTTTGCATATCTTTATTTGTAAACATATTACTTAGTTTAGATAACTCTTTTTCTATAGCTTTATGTTCATTTTTAAAATTATTTGAAATTGTTATCACAGCCTCATATGGTGGAAAAAAATTAAAATCATCTTCTAAAACAACTAAATCATATTTTTCTAATAACCCATCTGTTGAGTATACTACTCCAATCTCTGCTTTTTCAGAATAAATAGTTGGTATTATCAAGCCTGGTTCCATTGAATTTACTTTTTTAAAATTTAAATTATAAACCTCTACCAATCCCTTTAAACCATCAATTCTTTCCATAAATTCGTGTCCACCTATTAAATAAGAATCACTTGCAATTTTCTTTAAATCCGAAATTTTATTAATATCATATTCTTTTGCAAATTTTTTATTTACTGCTAATGCGTAAGTATTCTCAAATCCTAATGGTTCTAAAATATCCAAATTATATTTAGAATTATAGATATCCTTAACTTTATAAAAAATTTCTTTTGGTGAAAGCATCTCTTTTTCTCCTAAAATAGCCAAAAATGATGTTCCAGTATACTCTGGATAAATATCAATTTCACCGTTTTTTATAGCTTCAAAATTTATATTGGTTCCTCCTAATTCTGTCAAAATAACTTTATATGGAGTATTTTTTTCAATTAAAATTGATATCATATTACCTAATATTCTTTGTTCAGTAAAAGTTTTATGCCCAACTCTCACTGTAACATATCTATCTTTATTAATATATTTTTGAATCTGAAATAAAGAAAATGAGAGTAAGATAACTGCTACTCCGATTAAAATTTTACGATTATTTTGTTTTTCACTTTTATTACTCAATGGTGCTAATGCTTTTTCAAGTATTCCTAAAAAATAATTTGCCACAAAAGCTAGTATAGCAGTAGGAATAGCACCACATAAAACAAGATAATTATTACTTGTTGCTATACCTCTAAATATAAGATCTCCCAATCCACCAGCTCCAATTAATGCAGCAATAGTTGTAGTACCTATTATTGAAACTGTTGCTATTCTTATTCCACCCATTATAACGCTCAAAGCTATTGGAAGTTTAACTTTTAGTAATAATTGAAAATTTGTCATTCCCATACCTATTCCTGCTTGAATTGTTGAATAATCAACATTTTTTATTCCTATAAATGTATTAGTTACAATAGGCAGTAATGAATATAAGAAAAGAACAAATACTGCAGGTTTAACACCTATTCCTAAAAATGGAATAATTAAACCAAATAATGCTAAACTAGGAATTGTTTGAAATATTCCTGCTATACTTAATGTGATTTTAGATAC
>NZ_CAMQXC010000158.1 GCF_947038635.1 uncultured Cetobacterium sp.
AATTAAATAAAATTAGAAATAAATAGAATTTGCTAGTTTGGAGGCTTACATGAGTAATGATATTTTAAAAAAATTTAGAGCAATAGAGTTTGAAGCATTACTTGGAAGTATAACAATCAGCGTAACTGTAATTCTTGTAATAGTAAATGTATTCCTAAGATATTTCTTAGGAATACAATACTCTTGGATAGAGGAAGTTTCAGTTGGTTGTTTTATATGGACAGTATATTTAGGAGCAACAGCAAGTTATAGAAAAAGAGGACTTATAGGGGTAGATGCTGTAACAAAGATACTTCCATTAAAGGGAAGAAGAGTTTTAAGAGTTATAACAAATACTTTACTTTTAGTTTTATCAGCTTCTATGTTTTATTTAAGTTACAACTATACATCTTCATCAGATAAGATAACTTCAGCCTTAGAGATTTCATATGTTTATATAAATAGTTCTTTGCCAGTTTCCTTTGGGCTAATGACAATATACTCTGTCTATTTTTTTATCTATGATATTATTAATTTTAATAATTTAGAGATAGAAGAGATGGAGGAGCAAGAGGCGTTTGAACAGCAAATAGAGGATGTGATGATGTAATGGAACCATTTATACCAGTTATTATTTTATTCGTACTGTTTTTCTTAAATATACCTATTGCTTTTGCTCTTATAGGGGCATCACTATATTATTTTATATTTCAGAATGACATAATGTCTGTTAATATGGTTATTCAGCAGTTTGTAACTTCAGTTGAATCTTTTCCATATTTAGCAGTTCCATTTTTTATAATGGTTGGGTCTGTTATGAATTTTTCTGGAATTAGTTCTAGCTTAATGAAAATGGCAGAAGTTTTAACAGGGCATATGGTTGGAGGACTAGCTCAAGTTAACGTAATATTAAGTGCTATGATGGGTGGAATTTCAGGTTCTGCAAATGCTGATGCAGCTATGCAATCTAAGATTTTAGTTCCAGAGATGGTAAAAAGAAATTTCTCAAAACCATTTTCAGCTGCAGTAACAGCAGCGTCATCTTCAGTAAGTCCAGTGATACCTCCAGGAACAAATCTTATAATTTATTCATTAATAGCTAACGTTTCAGTAGCTAAAATGTTTTTAGCAGGATATACACCTGGAATTATGATGACAGTTGCTCTTATGTTTGTGGTACATATAATTTCTAAGAAGAGAGGTTATACTTCAACTAGAGATAAAAGAGCTACAATAAAGGAGATTTTAATTCAAATTAAAGATTCTATATGGGCATTATTAATTCCTTTTGGAATTATTTTAGGAATGCGTATGGGACTTTTCACTCCAACGGAAGCTGGGGGAGTTGCTGTATTATTTTGTTTTGTAGTTGGAGTTTTTGTATATAAAAAACTAAAGTGGGAGCATGTGCCTATTATTTTAAAAGATACAGTTTATGGAACAGGGTCTGTTATGCTTCTTATAATAGGAGCAAAAGTTTTTGGATACTATCTAACATTAGAAAGAATTCCTCAAATGATAACAAATCTATTAGTTGGATTTACAGATAATAGATATATGTTACTTTTCATAGTGAATCTACTTTTACTTTTTGTTGGAATGTTCTTAGAAGGAGGGGCAGCACTTGTAATTCTAGCTCCACTTTTAGTGCCAGCAGCTTTAAAAGTTGGAATAGACCCAATTCAGTTTGGAGTAATATTAATTGTTAATATTATGATTGGAGGAATAACTCCGCCTTTTGGATCAATGATGTTTACAACGTGTACCATAGTCGGTGTAAAACTTGATGAATTTGTAAAAGAGGTATTACCATTTATTTTAGCACTTTTAGTAGTTTTAGCTATTTTAACATATTCAGAAACAATAGCATTATATATACCAAACTTATTAATGTAGACCATGGAGGTTAAATGAACGTAAAAATATTATTAGCACTTAGTATGGTAGGGTTATCTTTAGCTACTTTTTCACAAAATGATAAAAAAATTATAATAGCACATAGAGGAGCAAGTGGTTATTTACCAGAACACACACTTGAATCAAAGGCTTTGGCTTTTGGTCAAGGGGCAGATTATTTAGAACAAGACTTAGCTATGACTAAGGATAATAAAGTAATTGTAATACATGATCATTTTTTAGATCAACTTACAGATGTTGCTAAGCAATATCCAAATAGAGCAAGAAAAGATGGAAGATATTATGTTATGGATTTTACTTTAGCAGAAATAAAAGGTTTGAATATGACTGAAAACTTTAAAGTGGAAAATGGTGAAGAAAAATTAGTTTACGAGGGAAGATTCCCTTTATGGAAATCAACATTTAAAATTCATACTTTAGAGGAAGAGTTAGAATTTATTCAAGGGTTAGAAAAAACAACTGGAAAGAGAATTGGAATATATCCAGAGATAAAAGCTCCTTGGCTACATCACCAAGAAGGAAAAGATATAGCTAAAGAAACTTTACAAATTTTAAAAAAATATGGTTACACAAGTAAGGATGATCCTATATATTTCCAAGTTTTTGATTTTAATGAGTTAAAAAGAGTTAAAAATGAACTTATGCCAGAGATGGGAATGAATTTAAAGTTAGTACAATTAGTTGCATATACTGATTGGAATGAAACTATGGAAAAAAATAAAAAAGGTGAATGGGTAAATTATAATTATGATTGGATGTTCACTCCTGAAGGTGTAAAAGAGCTGTCAAAATATGCTGATGGAATTGGACCAGCATGGTACATGCTAATAGATGGAGATAATTCTAAAAAAGGAGATATAAAAGTAACTCCGCTAGTTGAATATATTGGAAAAAATGGTTTAGAGTTACACCCTTACACAATAAGAAAAGATGCCCTACCAGATTATGTGAATAATATAGATGAGATGTTTGAAATTATATTTAATCAAACTAATTCTACAGGAGTTTTCACAGATTTCCCAGATTTAGGAGTTCAATTTATAGCAAATCAAAATAAATAAATATAAAATGAGGGATATATTATGACAGGGATAGGATTAACAGAAATATTATTTAGATTAACAGTATCCTCAATATTTGGAGGTTGCATAGGATTAGAAAGAGAATTAAAAAATAAATCAGCAGGTTTTGTAACCTTGATATTGGTATGTTTAGGAGCAACAACTATCGCTCTTTTACAAGAGGAACTGTTAATAAGGCAAATAAATTTAATATCCTCCCAACCTAACCTCATAGAAAGTTATAAATTAGATATTACAAGGCTATCAGCCCAAGTTGTAACAGGAGTGGGATTTATAGGGGGAGGAGCAATAGTTTATTCAAATGATAAAGTTTCAGGAATAACAACTGCAGCCACTTTATGGATAACAGCAGCTATTGGATTAGCAATTGGATATGGTTTTGTATTTCTATCTATAGCAGCTTTTTTAATTGTTGTTATAACTTTAATAGTAATGAAGATATTAGAAAGAAAAGTTATAACTATGGTAAGAAATAAAAAAGCGACTAAAAGTAATTTTATAAAAGAGGAGCAAAAACCAAATGAAAGATTATAAAGGATATCTATTTGATATAGATGGAACAATAGTTTTAGGGGATGTTTTAATACCTGGAGCTAAAGAAAAAATAGAAGAGCTACGAAAATGTGGAAAAAAAATAGGTTTTTACACAAATAACTCTTCTAAAAATCCAGAAAGTTATATTGAAAAATTTAAAAAATTAGGAATTGAAACTGAATTAAAAGAGATAATAACTGCTGGAGTAGTATTAGCAGATTATTTAAAAAATAGTTGTAAAGGTAAAAAAATATTTATGGTAGGAACAAAAGACTACAAAAATTATTGTAAAGATTTAGAAATTCAAATATTTGATGAAAATGATGAGTTTAATTTTTCTGAAATCGATATAGTTGTGGTTACACTTGATTCTGAACTTAATTATAAAAAGTTAGAGATAGCTTGTAAACTTTTACATAGAGATGGTGTAGAGTACTTAGCGGCAAATGAAGATTTAGTTTATCCAGTAGAGGACGGTGTATTTTTACCAGATTGTAGAGCTATTTGCAATATAATTGAGCTATGCACTAAAAGAGTTCCTAAATATTTTGGAAAACCTAAAAAAGCTATGCTAGATTATGCATTAAGAAATTTAAATC
>NZ_CAMQXC010000159.1 GCF_947038635.1 uncultured Cetobacterium sp.
AGTAGTATTAATGTTGTGATAGCGGCTATAGCTATTATAAAAGTTAATACTAAAATACTTGTTTTTCCAGGAGTATAGTTTAATGCCTTTGAAACTATATACGAAAAAACAACTGTAGACATAGAGATTAAAGTAAATCTTCTAGAAAAAAAAGTACCTCGATCCTCTTTTTTTATAATATCTCCAACAGAGCTCGTCCATATTCCACTTACGAAAGCTGAAAAAACAGAATAAATAAAAACAATACCAACAAGAAGCCTGTAATCTATTTTATCAAAAAGAACAATAAAAAATAAAAAACACATTGGAATTCTAGCAGCAGCAGCACTAAATAATAAAGCCCTTTTTTTTGTTTTAAAAAGTTTATAATATGTTCCTAAAAAAATTTGTAATAGTTGTAGGCCTAAAGGTAGAGTTGTAATAACAGATATCCAGAATGGTTCACATTTAAAATATAAAGCTAGTGCAGTAAGAGCAAACCCCTGTATTCCTAGAGAAAGCATATTAGCACTCATACCTTCAACAGTTATAAGGAATTTATTTTTATCGTAAGAACTATGAAACATAAACATTACCCCCTGTTAATAAAAACAGGCAATGTTAATTAACACCACCTGTTTTAGTTTGTATTTAATCAATTGGAATAGAAGTTGTTTCTGGTTTTTTTGTTTCATCTTTAGGAATAGTTATATTGAGAATTCCATCATTAAAAGATGCTTTTATTTCATTCTCTAAACAATTTTTAGGTAAAGTCATTTTTCTTTCAAAAGAATTAGCTGAAAACTCTTTTTTAAAATAAGTTTTATTTTTTTCTTCCTTATTTTCTTCAGTTTTATATGAAAGAGTAAGAATGCCTTCACTAATATTTAGTTTTAAATCCTCCTTTTTTATTCCTGGGACACAAACATCAATAAGATATTCTTTTTCATTTTCTGAAATATTAACTGCAGGAAAAGATTTTTTAAAAGGATTTTGTAGCTTATCCTCATCAAAAGGATCGGATAAAAAATTAGAAAACCAATCAGTTTTTTTTATTAAACTCATAATAAAAACCTCCTTTAAAAATATAAAGAAATTTATAGTTTGTATTTACATTTACTAAAAAAAAATAAGATTCCTTTTAAATTTAAAAGGAAATAAAAAAGTAAAAATGAAAAATAAAAGAAAGGAGATGATGAGATGAAATTAAAACCAATAATTGGAATTTCAGGAAGTATTATTATTGATAACAATGGAAATTTTCCAGGATATGAAAGGGCATATGTAAATAATGATTATATAGAATCTGTTATTAGAGCTGGAGGTGTTCCGTACATAATACCAGTAACTGATGATGAAGATTTAATAAAAGAGTATACAAAAAATATAGATTGCTTAATATTATCTGGAGGACATGATGTTAATCCATTATTATGGGAAGAGGAACCTAAAAAAGAACTAGGAGAAATTTTTCCAAAAAGAGATAGATTTGAATTTCTTTTAATTGAAAATATGTTAGAAGAGGAAAAGCCAATATTTGGAATTTGTAGAGGAGAACAGATTTTGAATGTATATTTTGGAGGAACTTTATATCAGGATTTATCCTTGAAAAAAGATAGTGATATTAGACATAATCAAAAAGTAAAGCCAGATTTAGAAACACATACAGTTGAAATAGAAAAAGAGTCGTTATTGTATGAAATATTAAAAAAAGATAAAATTTTAGTTAATAGTTTTCATCATATGGCAATTAAAGATGTAGCTCCAGGAATGAAAGTTACAGCATTTTCTAAAGATGGAGTTGTTGAAGGTATAGAAATGAGGGAAAAAAATATATTAGCTATTCAGTGGCATCCTGAAATGCTAAGTAAAACAAACAGTTTAATGCAGCGGTTATTTAATTACTTTATTAGTATTTCAAATAAGGAGTAATTATGAAAAATAAACTTGGATTTTGGAGTATTGTTTTATTAGGAATTAATTCGATAATAGGTTCTGGTATATTTCTATTGCCAAATAAAGCATATAGCTTAGTCGGAACTGGAAGTATATTTGTCATTTTGTTTGATATGGTATTGGTGCTAAGTATTGCTTTATGCTTTGCTGAGGCTGGAGGAATGTTTAAGAGGAATGGTGGACCATATATCTATGCTAAAGAGGCTTTTGGAGAGTTTGTAGGGTTTGAAGTAGGATTTATGAAGTGGGCGATTGCTATAATAGCATGGGCTGCAATGGCAGCTGGATTTGTCCAAGCCTTAGGAGAAGTATGGGAACCAGCTAAGGATACGTTGACTAAAGATATAATTATAACAATTTTAATATGTAGTTTAGGAATAGTAAATATTTTTGGTGTTAAGATATCTAAAATGTTAAATAATATAATAACATTGGGAAAATTAATACCATTAATTATATTTATAGCTATAGGTATCTTTTTTATAAAAGGGGCTAACTTTCAACCAATTAGTATTTTTAGTTCTACAACTGAGATAAATTTTGCTCCAGCAGCTTTATTGATGTTTTATGCTTTTACTGGTTTTGAATCTATTGCAGTGGCAGCAGAGGATATGAGTAATCCAGAAAAAGATTTACCGGTAGCTACAATAAGTGTAATGCTTATAGTATCAATTTTTTATATACTGATACTTGTGGTATCAATAGGAGTTTTAGGGAAAAATTTATCAACTAGCTTAACTCCGATAGCTCAAGCTGCAGGAAGTTTTATGGGAGAAGCAGGTTCTTTATTGATAACGGCAGGAACTCTAGTATCTATAGGTGGAATAAATATAGCGGCATCTTTTGTTACTCCTAGATGTGGTGTTGCTTTGGCAGAGGATGGCATTTTACCAAGAGTTATAGCTAAAAATGGTAGATATGGAACACCAACTGTGGCAATAGTGATAACTGTTATTTTAGCTCTTTTAATAGCTTTATCTGGAAGTTTTGTAAAATTAGCCGCAATTAGTGTAATCTCAAGATTTGTTCAATATTTACCAACTTGTTTAGCAATTCCAGTATTGAGAAAGAAAAGACCTGACTTAGTTAGAACTTTTAGAGTTCCTTTTGGTCCAACAATTCCAATTTTTGCTATTATAGTTAGCTGTTGGTTAGTTTATAATTCAGATTTAGAAAAAATTTTAATAGGGTTGGGAGGACTTGTTTTAGGAGTACCAATCTATTTCTTTATGAAAAAATATTCAAAATAAAAAGAGCTCTCAATTAAGAGAGCTCTTTCATTATAAGTTCTACAGGACAATGATCAGATCCCATAATATCATTATGAATATTAGCTTCAACAATTTTATCCTTTATTTTATTAGAAACTACAAAATAATCAATTCTCCATCCGGCATTATTTTTTCTAGCACTAAATCTATATGACCACCAAGAGTATTTTTCAATAACATCTGGATGTAAATATCTAAAACTATCTACAAATCCACTTTCAAGAAGCTCGCTAAATTTATTTCTTTCTTCGATAGTAAATCCAGCATTTGTTTTATTTGATTTTGGATTTTTTAAATCAATTTCAGTGTGCGCAACATTTAAATCTCCACAAAGAATCACAGGTTTTTTTGAGTCCAAATTTAAAAGGTAGTTTCTAAAATCATCTTCCCAAGTCATTCTATACTCTAATCTAGCTAATTCAGTTTGTGAGTTAGGAGTATAAACATTTACTAAATAGTAATCTTTAAATTCTAATGTAATAACTCTTCCCTCTTTATCGTGATGATCTATACCAATATCATATGATACAGATACTGGATTTTCTTTTGTAAATATGGCAGTTCCTGAATACCCCTTTTTTTCAGCGTAATTCCAATAGCAGTTGTATCCTTTTGGATTAAAATCAACTTGTCCCTCTTGAAGTTTTATCTCTTGTAAACAAAAAACATCTGCATCAACTGAATTAAAGTATTCTAAAAAATTTTTTTGAAGAACAGCTCTAAATCCATTAACATTCCAAGAAATTAATTTTTTCATATATAACCTCCATATAATTAGTTCAAAATTATCTACTAGTGATTATATCATAAAATAAAAAATAAAAAAAAATAAAAAAGTTTGTTGACATAAATAATATTTTATGATACTATAATTATG
>NZ_CAMQXC010000160.1 GCF_947038635.1 uncultured Cetobacterium sp.
AATAAAAATAATAGTGACAGTTTATAGACAGTCTATAGAAATACATATGACAATTATAGATAAAATAAGACTTTTTAAAAAAAAAGTAGACAATTATTTTTTTGAAAATATAATAAAGACTGTAAAAAACCAATAGAAACTGGAGGGTAAAATAAATGAAAAATAATTTAGAAAAAGCTTTTAATTTTATAGACAGTAAAAGTTTAGAAATGAGAGAGTTATGGGAAAATATTTGTAAAATGGAATCATACTCTTATGATTTTGAAGAGATTGATAAAGTACAAGAATTTTTACAAAAGCAGTTTTCAAATGCTGGAATGGAAACAAAAATATATGATTTTGAAGGAAGTGGAAATAGCTTAGTAGCTTCTTATAAAGTAGAGAGTGATATTCCAGGAGTAGCATTTATGGGACATGTAGATACTGTTCATAAAAAGGGAAGATTTGGGGAAAATCCTGTTAAAATTGAGGATGGAATTATTTATGGACCAGGAGTTCTAGATTGTAAAGGTGGGGTAGTGGTAGGATTTTTAGCTGCTCAAGCGTTAAAGCATATAGGAGTAGATAGAGAGATAAAGCTCGTTTATTCAGGTGATGAAGAGATTCAACACTCTACATCTTTAGGAAAAGGGGCAGATGTATTTTTAAATGAAGTAAAAGGGTTTGCTGCAGCTTTTGATTGTGAAACAGGATTTGTAGATGGGAGAATAGCTGTAGGACGTAAAGGTGGAGCAGTTTACAGAATAAAAATAACTGGAAAAGGTGCTCATGCAGGAAATGAACCACAAAATGGTATAAGTGCTATAAAAGAGGCAGCTCATAAATCTCTTAATTTAGAGGAGTTAACAAACTATGATGGAATAACTTATAATGTTGGTGTTATAAAAGGTGGTACAGTGGCAAATAGTATACCAGCTGATTGTGAGCTTGAAATAGATGTACGATTTAGAACAAATAAAGATGTTGATATTGCAAAAAAAGTTTTAGAAGATATTACAAATAAATCTTATGTAGAAGGAACTACAGCAATTTTAGAAACAGTCTCTTTAATGCATCCTATGGAAAAAACAGAGGGAAATATGAGACTATTTGAATTAGTAAAACAAGCATCTTTAGAATTAGGTTTTGTAGAACCGAAAGAGTGTGTACTAGGGGGAGCATCTGATGCAGCATACAGTGTTATGGCAGGAGTACCAACTGTTTGTGCAATGGGAGTTAGAGGTTATGCTAATCACACTTTAGAGGAAAGAGCTGTTGTAAGTTCTTTAGAGGAAAGAGCAAAACTATTAGTTGCAACTGTTTTAAATATGCCAAAAGATTTTAAATAAAAAATAAAAAGAAAGGAAATAAAAAGATGAATAACAATAATACTAAAAAAAATATAATAGCATGGATATCATTGGTTATGTTAATAATGATATTTTCAGGAGCATTTCAAAAAGCTGAAGGGCCTTTAAGAGCACTTGACTTTAATACGTTAGCAGGAAGTTTTGGAAAGGTATCTGGAAAACTAGATTTTAGAGGCGCTGGTGGAACTGGAGCAAAAGAGGGTTTTTTATTTGCGTTAACACTTATTCCTACTACAATGTTAGCTTTAGGACTTATTGAAGTTGCTCAAGAACTAGGTGGATTAAGAGTAGCATCAAAAATATTTACACCACTTTTAAAACCTTTAATGGGATTACCTGGTGTAGTAGGATTGACATTTGTAAGTACATTTACCTCTTCAGATGTTGGAGCTGTAATGACAAAAGAGCATTTTGAAAATAATGAAATAACAGATGATCAAAGAGCTATATTTGTAGCATATCAATATGCAGGTTCAGGAGTAATAAACAATACTTTAACTGGAGGAGCACCTCTTATAGCAGTTTCTATTGTGCCAGTTGGAATAATTATTCTTATTCAAATTGTTGTTAAAATTATAGGAGCAAATATAGTAAGACTTTATTGTAAAAGATTAAATCAGAAAGAAGCGAAAAAAGAAAAGGCTTTTGCTTAGGAGGAGTTTTAGTGAGTACAACAAATACAAAACAAGTTAGTGTAGTAGAAACATTTATGAAGGGAGCTAAAAAAGGACTTTATATAGGGTTAGAGTTAATAGCTCCAGCAATGGTTATGGCATATGCATTGATAGCAATATTAACAGTAACAGGAATGATGCCTATAATAGGAAAATATTTATCACCTATAATGGCAGTTTTTGGTTTACCTGGAGAGGCAACAGTGGCTTTAATAGCAGCATTTTTTGCTAAAGCAGCAGGAGCAGCAAGTGCTTTATTACTATATGAACAAGGACTTATAAATCAAGAACAAGCGACGATACTATTTCCAACAGTTATAATAATGGGAACATTAGTAGGACATTTTGCTAGAATAGTTTTAGTTTCAGATGTGGCAAAAAAATATCATAAATTATTATTGATGATTCCTATTATAGATGCAGTTATAGTAATGCTTTTAATGAGAGTGATATTAAAGTTTTATTAATTTAATTGATCTCTAGTAAAGAGAGGGATATATGATTGAAAAGGATTTTGAAAATGTTATTGAACTTAGAAAAAAAAGAAAAATGACACAAAAAGATTTATCTAAAGTAACGGGTTTAAATATAAGAACAATAAGCAGGTTTGAAAATGGGGAAACAATATCAGCTAGTTCTGAAAAAAAGATATATATAGCATTAGGATATGACTTTTTACAAGATACAGATCTTTATTTAGAAAAAGTAAAAAGATCATTTGATAAACAAGCAAGTGGTTATAATGAGTACACTCTTTTAACAGATAGCATGTATCTAAGTAGAATACTAAATATAGGACATCCTTTTAAGGGAAAAAGAGTTTTAGATTTAGGTTGTGGAACAGGGTTGTTATCATTAAGTTTAGCAGATAAAGCTGAGGAGATATTTGCACTAGATATAAGTAATGGAATGATTAATAGTTTAAAATCTAAAATAAAAAAAAGAGAGATAAAAAATATAAAGGCTATAAAGGGAGATATACACAACACTCACTTTCCAGATAATTTTTTTGACACAATAGTATGTGTTCTCTCTTTTCATCATTTTCATGAAATTAAAAGAGTTATGCAAATAGTAAAAAAAATACTAAAACCTTTTGGTGAACTTATAGTAGTTGATATTTATGCATCAACGAATGAGGGTGAAAATGTTTTACAAAATACCTGTGAAAAAATTAGAGATTTTTCTCATAATAAATTTTTTACTTTAAAAGAGTTAAAAGATCTTTTAAAAGAGTTTGATTTTGGCGGTTTTGAAACTGAAAGATTTGAGGTAAAAAGAAATTATAAAGATTGGATAAAAATGGCTAATTTTGAGGATAATGACAAAATTTTATATAATTTATTAAAAGGGTTAGCTTTAAATGGGATTTCAATGGGGAGTGATTTAAAATTGGAAAATGATACCATAGAGTTCATTCAAAATATGGTAACAATTAAAGCTATAAATTTTAAAAACTTCTAAAATAGAAAAAGAGGTATTAAATGAAAGAGATGTTATTAATGTTAGCAATTATAATATGTATATTTGCTATTGGAGATGTATTAAGTGTTTTAACAAAAGCTAAATTATCATCAATATTCGTAGCTTTACTTATTTTTTTAGTGCTATTTATGTTAAAAATAATTCCAACTGATATTGTTGAAATATCTGGGTTAACAAAAGTAGGTCGTTGGGCAAGTCCAATTTTGGTTTTTGGAATGGGAACAATGGTTGATTTTAAACAGTTGAAATCAGAGTGGAGAACAGTTTTAGTTTCAATAATATCAATGATTGGTGCAATTAGTTTTATGCTATTAGCTGTTCCATTAATAGGAAAAGATTCAACATTAGTAGCAGTTCCCATAATAAATGGAGGAATTGTAGCGACAAATATAATGGTTAGTGGGGCACTAGAAAAGGGATTTCCAATGGCAGCTGCATTTGGAACATTAATATATGCTTTACAAAAATTTGTAGGAACACCAATAGCTTCTTATTATGGATTAAAGGAAGCTAAAAATATAGTGGAAAAGCATAGAAAAAATCTTAATTTATATACTAAAGAGAAT
>NZ_CAMQXC010000161.1 GCF_947038635.1 uncultured Cetobacterium sp.
ATATAAAATATTACTCTAAATTTTTTAGAGTTTACACAAAATTTGAAGAAGTCTCCTTAGATTTATTCTAAGGGATATTTTTTTAATATTTAATAACTTCAAAAGATACAGTATTATTATACTTTTTAATAAATCCAGTTTTTCCATAAAATAAGATGTCATCAATTAAATAACTTTTTTTCTGGTTATTTATATCAATCATTGAGTTAAAAACAATAATTTTATTATTTGGAGTTAAAGTAATTTCAATTGCTTGAGCCTCGTAAGAAGGAACAAAAGATCCATCTCCCCTTAAAATAGGAACCTCTTTGATAGTGAGTTCTTTAGAAGATATTACAGTGAATAATGTTTTACTTTTATTACTTTTTATAGAACTAACTAACTGAAAATTAGAATTTTTTTTATTATATTCAGTAGAAAAAATACTATTTTTTAAATTTAAGTTTAAGTTTTTATCAATCCAATACATGAAAAGATTGCTATTTTTTCCTTTAATAAAAGCTTTTTGATCATTAATTATAGGTTTTTTATCTGGATAAAAATTAAAGATTTGAGAGTATTCGTGAATACCTTCAGTTAAAAATTCATCAATGATAATCCACAAATCATTTTTTAAATATAAAATTTTTCGATTAGTAACAACAGGGGATTCTAAAGAGATATATCCCAAGTGTCCACCTTCTACAAAATCAAAGGTTTTATTAAAAGAGTGGTATGTATTTAAAGTTAAAGCGGATTCAACAATACCCCATGCTCCATTAAATTTACTAAAGGGAATATTATCAACAATAGTAGTATTATGTGCAAAACAACTTTTTAAAAACTCTCGATCTATATTGCCTTCAACATAAGTAAATCTTCCAGGATCGCTTATAAAGTCTTCACCATTAGATACTAAATCAAAATGTAGATGTTCTCCATGTCCATGTCCACTACCAAGGGCTCCACATCTAAACCAAAGATAATTACTATTGTCTTCAAAAGAATCTCTTAGATAAAAGTTTCCACTTTCCTTTAGAGCAATTGACGTAAAATTAGGCTTTTTAGTTGGAAGGTCTTCATATTTAGAAATGTTTAGATTTCCAATATCCCAAATAGATTCAAAATCAACAAAATCATAACCAAAATATTTTAAAGTCCCATCTTTTAAAATATAAGCTGATCGAGTAATAATATCTCTTAAATCTGTTTCGTCACTGTCTCCTTGCATAGGTTGGTTATGATTTGGTTTTTTCATATAAGCATTACTATAAGCTAGTTTTCTTATGCTAGATAAAATAAAACTAGGTGTATCTAAATTTAATTTTTCAAAATCAAAAGCAATATCAAGAAGACAATTTAAAACTTCATTTTGGTACATAGGAGACTGCTCCCAGTGAACTCCGTCAGGTAAAATTTGGATTTTACACTGATGTTCTAAACGTTCTAATGCAATAACTAAGTATTGGTTTAAAATAGAGTATTGCTTTTGATAATTTAAAGCTAGAGAGATTAAACCACAATTTTGCATAACCCCCCAATTGCTAAGAGTTCTAAAATCATCATAAGTTTTAATTAGAAGTTCACATTGATATATAAGAGATTCGATTATTTTATTTTCAATAAAATTCAAATTACAAGAGCTATTTTTAAAAATTTTAATAGCTTTTATCCAATTTAAACACCGAATTCCTATTTCAATAGTTCTAGAGCAATTGAAAAATTCATCTTTGAAAACATCTACAGTATCAATCCATGAGTTAACTTGTGAGATAAAAGTATCAAAGTATTTTTTTTCAGAGGTTAAAGCGTAAGCTTTAGCAAGATAAATCCAAAACTTATGACGATTTAACATAAATGTCCACTCAGGATCTTCAAAAGGAATTTTATTCCAAATAATTTCTTCAGAAAAAGTATATGGAATTTTACAAACCTCCATATCCCACTTATGATTAAAAATAAATGTATTTTTGCAAAGTAAATCACAAGTTTCAATTATTTTTTTACTATTCTCTTTGAATAGTTTATTTTTCATAGTTCCTCCCAGTTAATTAAATAATTTTACTTTTTTCAATTGAATATTTAAATATAAGTAAAAATTACTATTATTATAGTATTTTAAAAGAATTTTTTCTTTTTAATAAGTAATAATTCTTTTATATAATTAATAATACATTTAGTTATAAAAAAAGTAAATATTCAGTTTTCAATATTAAAAAACAGTATATTCAAAACAGGAAAAAAGCATATAGTTAGAAAAACAACCATTGAAAAATAAAAGAATTAAGAGGTATACTAAAAATAAGAAATATTTTCGGGAGGTCTAAAATATGTATAGAAGAAAATCTATGTTGGTTTTATCATTAGCCTTATTAGGATTAAAAAGTTTCTCAAATGATGTTAATGAGAAAAATAAAAATTATAAAATATCTGAAAAACCAGTGACATTGTCAATTTTAGCAATTCAAAATGGAAAAGTTTTTGATGAGAATTGGCTAGTATTTAAAGAAGCATTCAAAGATACAAATATAAAATTAGAAAGTGCAACATCTAAAAATTTAACTGATGAAGTTCAAGCTTTTAATTTAGCAGTATCTTCAGGTAATTTACCAGATATTATATCTTATGCGTATCCAGATAAAATTGAAAATTTAGGTATGGCAGGAGGTATGGTACCGTTAAATGAATTAATAGATAAGCATGCTCCAAATATAAAAGCCTTTTTTGAAAAATATCCAAGATATAAAATGGATGCTGTAGCTGCAGATGGAAAAATATATTATATTCCATGCTATTATGATTGGTATGCGATGAAAGCATCACAAGGATTATTTATAAGAAAGGATTGGTTAGATAAGTTAGGATTGCAAGTTCCAGAAAATATGGATGATTTTTATAAAGTTTTAAAAGCTTTTAAAGAGCAAGATCCAAATGGAAATGGGAAAGCGGATGAGATTCCGTATTTTGATAGAACTATTGAATTTGCAACAAAAGAGTTAGTAGGACTATTCGGAGCTGAATATGGATTTTATATAGATAATGGTATAGTAAAATATGGTCCTACTCAAGAGAGATTCAAAGAAGCTATGCCTGAAGTAATTAAATGGTATAAAGAGGGGCTTATAGATCCAGAGATTTATACAAGAGGCTTTAGTGGAAGAGATTATATGTTGCGTAATGATGTTGGAGGAGTTACATTTGATTGGTTTGCAAGTACAACAGGATATAATAATGATGAAGAATTAAAAAAGCAAAATGAAAAATTTGAATTCATAGCAATCGCACCACCTAAATATAAAGGGAAGAGTTATGCTCCAGATGCAAGAACAACATCTTTAGGTGGATGGGGAATTTCTGCAAGTGCTAAAGATCCAGTAACGATAATTAAATATATGGATTACTGGTTCTCAGATAAAGGATATGAACTTTATAACTGGGGAGTCGAAGGAGATACTTTCGCAAAAGATGAAAATGGAAAAAAATATTATACAGATAAAGTAATGAAAGCTCCTGGAAAAAATGCGTTACAAGTATTAAGAGATAACGGGTTACAATTTAAAATGGGAGCACGTCAGGATTACGAATATGAAAAAGCTTGGGGAGATCCGAAAGCAACTGAATGGTCTGAGATGTATATGGCAAATGGTTATATAATGGATCAAGTTCCACTTTTTAAATATACTCCAGAAGAAGCAAAGAAAGTACAAAAAATCAATTCACAAATATCGATGGCTTTAGATGAAATGAGTCAGAAGTGGGTACTAGGTGCAGAGGACTTTGACAAATCTTATGAAAAATTTATAGAGAGAGTTAATAAATTAGGTTTAAAAGAAATTATAGAAATAAACCAAAGAGCATATGATAGAGTTCAGTCTTAAACAAAATTAAGTAAAAAAGGAGATATTGTTATCCATAGCTATCAAGCTAACAAAAAAAAGACTTAAATTTCTTTAGAGAAATT
>NZ_CAMQXC010000162.1 GCF_947038635.1 uncultured Cetobacterium sp.
CTATAGCTAATTGCATATTCATTAAATTTAAAATTGGTGTTTCTAAAATTTTAGCTTGAATCAAAGGTGCTTTTATTGAAATTATTGGTTCATTTGGATAAACAATCTCTCCATCTCTCATTGCATAAAGATTTCCTGTAAACTTCATTTTTACTAAATATTCTAATAGATGTTTTTCTTCTATTATTTTAGAAAAATACTCCCTTTTTTCATCCTCACTAGTTTCATTTAAAATTTCAATTAACTCAATTACTTCTTGAACTCCCGATACAACAGCAAAACCACCATCTTCAGTTTTTCTAAAATACATATCAAATATAGCTTCTTTCTCCTCCATATTTTCCATTAGAAAAATATCACTTTCCGTATATTGATACCTATCTGAATTAATAACTTTTGCAAAATCTGTTAAAACTCTTTCTCTCCCCATATTGTACCTCTTCATAAAATATTAGTTTTTAATTTTTCTTAATAATTATATCACTTTTATGATATAATTACCAATAAAAATAGAAAAGGAGTTGCTTTATGAGAGCTGTTATACAAAGAGTTAAGCATGCAAGTGTTAGTGTTGATAATCAAATTACTGGAGAGATAGAACAAGGATTTCTTGTACTTTTAGGTGTTACCCATACAGATACTGAAAAGGAAGTTGATTGGTTAGCTAAAAAAATAACTGATTTAAGAGTTTTTAACGATTCTGAAGATAAAATGAACTTAGGATTAAAAGATGTCAATGGTGAACTTCTAATCATCTCTCAATTTACTCTTTATGGAAATTGTATTAAAGGACGTAGACCTGCATTTATCGATGCTGCTAAACCTGATATGGCAAATGAATTATATGAAAAATTTCTAAAAAAATGTAAAGAGCTTGGGTTTAAAACTGAAGCCGGTATTTTTGGAGCAGATATGAAAGTAGAACTTTTAAATGATGGACCAGTTACTTTAATTATTGATACAAAAGATTGTTCAAAATAAACATTTTACGGGAGGAGAAAAATGGATATAAAAGAGATTAAAAAAAATGCAAAGGAAAGAATGAAAGATTTTTGTATATTATGTGCAGAGTGTAACGGTCGATGGTGTGCAGGAAAAGTTCCAGGAATGGGTGGAGCTATTAGCGGTGGAAGTTTTCAAAGATCTTATGAAAAATTAAAAGAGGTTAAAGTTGCAATGAGAACTTTGCACGGAGTAACTGATCCTAAATTAAAATGTAACTTCTTTGGAGAAGAGTTATCTTTTCCAGCTATGATTGCTCCTATAACTGGAACAAAGTTTAATATGGGTGGATATGTTAGCGATGAAGAATACTCTAACGATATCATATTTGGAGCTATTGATGCTGGTACTATAGCTATGATTGGTGATACAGGAGATCCCAACTGCTTTCAAGTAGGAATTGATGCAATAAAAAAAGCCAATGGAAAAGGTATCGCTATAATCAAACCTAGAGAAAACTCTGAAATCATAAAAAGAATCAGATTAGCTGAAGACGCAGGAGCTATAGCCGTTGGGATTGATGTAGATGGTGCTGGCCTTGTTACAATGAAATTATTTAATCAACCTGTAGGTCCAAAAACATTAAGTGATTTAAAAGAAATTATTTCATCAACAAAATTACCGGTTATTATAAAAGGAATTTTAACTGTTGATGAAGCTAAAATATGTGTTGAAGCTGGTGCTTCTGCTATTGTTGTTTCTAATCACGGAGGGCGTTGTTTGAATGAAACTTTTGCTCCTGCTGAAGTTTTAGAAGAGATATCTCAAGCTGTAGGTAACGATATTACTGTTTTAGTCGATGGAGCGGTGAGAGAGGGAGTAGATATTCTTAAATATTTGGCACTCGGAGCTGATGCAGTTTTAATTGGTCGTCCTATAATTTGGGGATCTATTGGTGGTAGGCAAGAAGGAGTTAAAGTTACCCTTGAAACATTTAAAAGCCAACTTTATCAGAGTATGATACTAAGTGGTGCTGATGATGTTAAAAATTCTAAAAATTTTTCTTGCATTTTATACACTAAAAAAGTATAATTTAAATACAAAATTTAGGAGGTTTTATCATGGAAAGAAAAGACGTTATTACATTTGGTGGAAGTCCTTTAACATTAGTTGGAAAAGAGGTTATTGTTGGAGATGTTGCACCTAACTTTACTGTTACAAAAACTGATTTATCACCTCTTTCTCTAAACGATTTAAAAGGAAAGACTGTAGTTATTTCAGCTATGCCATCTATTGATACACCTGTTTGTGAAATGCAAACTATCAGATTTAATAAAGAAGCTGCAAAATTGGAGGATGTTGTTATATTAACTATTTCTATGGATTTACCTTTTGCTTTAAATAGATTCTGTGGAGCTAAAGATATTAAAAATGCAATAACTACTTCAGATTATAAAGATAGAGAATTCTCACATAACTATGGATTATATATTAAAGAACTTGGGCTAACTTCAAGAGCTGTAATTATCATAGATAAAAATGGTAAAATTGCCTATACTGAGTATTTAAAAGAGATCACTGAAGAGCCTAATTACGATGCTGCTTTAGAAACTTTAAAAAAATTATAAAATAAAAAAAAGCCTTTAAAAGGCTTTTTTTATTTTATAAATAGTGTTTCTACTATCTGGACCAAAGAAACGATTATTATACCAACTATAAAATTTAAAGTATAACTTCTATATTTATTAAGCAATATATTTATTCCCTTTGAAACTAAAACCAATCCTATTCCAGTTCCTATAGCAAAAAAACTTAGTGGTAATATATTAAAACTTTTTATATATCCTAATATATTATAATATTCTCCCATTATCATAAGCAATAAAGAACCTGAAATTCCAGGTATCACCATAGCTCCTGCTGCTACTATTCCACAGAAAAAAAGTTTTATTCCATAAGATAATGTAAATATAGAGGCCGCTGTTCTTATAACTTCTTCTCCTGCAAATATCTTAGTTACATATATAAAAATACCTGTGCATATAACTCCTGCAAAAAATGCCAAAAGGTTATCTCTTTTAAAGAATTTTTCACCTTTCAATATTACTGGAATTGATGGAAGTATCAAAAATAGAAAAACAATTGTCGTTCCTTTAGGATATAGTGTATACATTTTAGAAATAACTCCTGCAAATGCAACAATTCCAATCACTGCTCCCAACCCTATTTGAGATAAAAATTTAGCGTACTCTATTTTTTTTGCCATTGAAGCTGTTAAAAAATTACCAACCGCTTCTGTTAATTTATCATAAATATTTAACACCACTGCTAGTGTTCCTCCAGAAACACCAGGTAAAACATTTGCAACCCCTATTACTATTCCTTTTAAAAAATTTTTAAACATGCACACTCCTAGTATTTATTTTATTATTTTAGCTTTATCAATAAATATATCCTTAATATAAATATCAACACTTTCTATAGAAAATTCGTTATAAAACACATCTACAATAGTTCCTTCTTTTTCTTTTAGTAACGAACTATTATATATATTATTTTTCACTCTAACTCCGCTATTATAAACTTTTCTTTTATACTTGTGTAAAAAATATAAAAGTTTGTATTTTTCTTCATTATTCAAATTTCCTATTTTATTATTTTCTATAAACAGATACTTTTTTATAAATAATGAAATCTCTTTTATAGTTTTAGGTTTTTCTTTATTAAATTCTTTCAAAATATCTGTATCTATATATCTAACAAAACCCATCATATTTTCATCTGCTTCTTCTTGAATAAAACTAATTTTAGTTTGAAAAAATATTGTTCTTAATAAATTTTTAGAAACTCCTTGAACTCTTTCATCTAAAGATATATTTTTAGGATAAGCTCCCTCTATTATAATACTTTCTTGAATAAAATTAAATAGTTTTATCAACTCTCTTTTCTCTTCTTCAAAAATAAAATTTATTATTTTATAATTTTCTTTATTATAAAA
>NZ_CAMQXC010000163.1 GCF_947038635.1 uncultured Cetobacterium sp.
GTAATTATACATATTTATTAAAAAAGCTGAAGTAATTTTAATTTACTTCAGCTTTTAATTTTAAAATTTATAAGTTATTCCAACTCCTCCTTGGGGTTGAAGCTTCCAATCTTTTTGAGAAGAACCCCAAACTTGATTTGAATATTTAACTTGCACAAACAAATCCATTACTAAATCTTCAGAATGATTATATGTTAACTTTAGTTGAGGTAAAACAAAGGCATTAAACATATTTGAATAACTCTTATCATTGTCTAATTTTGTTGGCCACAACCATCCATATCCATGATTTATTATCCAAAATGTTGGCTTCCAATCTTTTTGACTATCATTTGTAAATATATACGGATCAAATCCAGTGGCAAAATTAAATTGTAAATTTGTTCTTTCGTTAAATTTATAGATATTTTTTGAGTACTCTAACCACGAAACAATTGCAAAATAGTTCATCTCATCCTTTTTATCAACTTTAAAGTCTCCATTATACCACTCTTTTGATAAATAACCATTAAACTGAAATTTAAAATCCTCATATATTTTAAACTGTGTCAATAAATTAAGAGCAGCATGATTCATATGTCCATTAGGATTAGATTTAACATATGATCCATAATAGTATAAAGGTTGTATTGCAAATTGTAACACTTCAAAATTTTCACTTTTAGGAAAATATTTATAAAAATCTAATGATGAACTTATCCAAGTCCAATATTTATCATCTGAATCTTTAAAAAAATTTGTTTGTCTAGCTCCTATTTGAGTTCTCCAAACAGCTTTAGTATCAAAAAAGTTTTTATGAATATATTCAAAATGTCCTTTAGGTACACTAAAATCATGATTAGCTTTATTGCTATCTTTTTCATACTCTCCACTATATATATTTGATAATCTATTCCATTCAAAAAACAATGACCATTGGGGTGTAAATGTATAATCTAAATAAAGCATCGGGTGGGCTGTAGCTGTTTTATACTTCCCTGAATTTCCATAAATTGTAAATATTGTTCCAACTTCTCCATAAGGATTAAATGACTCTTGAGTTAAATTTGTTTCCTGTTTTATTCTCTTATCATAAGAAGTTTGTATGCTACTTCCAATCTCAGTGCTTTTAAGTTCTGCAAAAGCTTTATTACATAAGATTGAAGTTAAAATAAAAGAAAATATCAAATGCTTTTTCTTCATAGATTACTCTCCTCATCTTTAATTTTGTAGTTTATCTTTAAAACTTAAAAGTTCCATGTTGACGCCATTCTTGTTATCCATATCCAGAATGGAGCAGCAACCATAAATAGAAGCACACTTACAGCTAAAGATGATGTTCCAGTTCTTACATAAACTTGATAACGGCTACTTATAATGATACCAGAAAATGCAGGTGGTAAAGCTCCTGAAAGAACAAGCATTTGAAGATGAATTGGATCTAATTTTACAAGTAATCCCACTATTAATAAAAGTCCAGGCATTAATATCAATTTAATAAAAGTATTATAGATAATTTCTAAGTCAAATTCAAATTTCAATCCAGAAAGTGTTAATCCTGCAGCGAATACTGCTACTCCAGAGTTAGCTTTTGATATTAATTCAAAGTTAGGGTCCAAAATTGGCGGAAATTCTATTCCTAATAAAACAATTATAACCGCTAAAATTGGAGCCCATGCAACTGGTTGTGTTAAAGCACTTATAACTGGATTTTTTTCTAACTTTTGCATCTCTTGCTCAAACTCATCTATCTCTTTTTTTACTCCAGTTTCAGTACTCAAATCTTTAATTAGTTGATTTTGTACTTTTGCTCCACCAGGATTTAATAGTGATAATCCTATTGGAATTGTAATTGCATTAACAACTATTGAAACTATTGCTACAACAAGTCCAGTATTAGCTGTAGCACCAAATATAGGATCTAAAACTGCAAAACCTAAAAATCCAATTGTTGGTGATCCTGCAATTAATGCACAAACTGCTGCTTCACCTTTCGTATGTTTAAAAAATTTATAACAACTGAAAAATGACCACATAAAAACACCAACAATAACAAATGTACTTACTAAAGTTAGCTTTATATCTTCAAACAACATATGTCTATCTGCTTTTACGATTGATACAAACAAAGCTGCAGGTAAGGCATAATTTAAAACCAATTTATTAAAACTTCTAGCATTATCTTGATTAAAGGCTTTTGTTTTTCCTGCAGAAAATCCTAAAAGCATAATTACAAAAATTGGAACTATATCTTTCATAATAATATCCCACATATTATCAGCTCCTTTTAATTTTTATTTTTTTAATTTTTTATTGCTGTTTTAGGATTTAAAGAGGTTATATGACCACTTTCAGTTCCTGTTTTTGGATCTATTTTACAATTAATTAAAGTTGGCTTTAATGATTCTATTCCTTTTGTTATAGCATCTTTTAATTCCTCTTGAGTTGAAACATCATATGGTGTTCCACCAAAGGCTTCAATTAATTTGTCATATCTTGCTGATGCCATAAGAGTTGTTGGAGATGGATCTGTCCCTCCACCTAAATTTTCATGATCACCACGATAAATTCCACCATTATTGAATATTACTATAGTCACAGGTAATTTATATATGCAGATTGTTTCTATTTCCATTCCACTAAAACCAAAAGCACTATCTCCTTCAATAGCTAATACAGGTTTTCCAGTAGTAACCGCAGCTCCTATTGAAAATCCCATACCAATTCCCATTACTCCCCAAGTTCCACAATCTAGACGTCTTCGAGGATAATACATATTAACAACATTTCTTGTATCATCTAAAGTATTAGCTCCTTCATTTACTAAATAGATATCTTTGTGAGAATCAACAACTTCTTTAACAATTTTTAAAGCATTGTAATAATTTAGTGGTTCTGTTACTGTATTTAATTTTACTGACATTTTATTTATATTTATCTCTTTATCTTTCTCGATATCTTCCACCCAAGAGGAATCAATCTTTAAAGATATCTTATCCAATCCATTCACTAGTAACTCCATGCTTGATTCTATATCTCCAATTACTGGAGCTTCTATTGGACGATTACTATCTATCTCTTTAGGATCTATTTCTAATTGAATAAAACGAACATCTGGATTCCAATGTTTTCCTTTTCCATGACCTAAAAGCCAGTTCAATCTAGCTCCAACAAGCATTACAACATCAGCATTTTCCAAAACAAACGAACGGGCTGCTGCTGCACATTGTGGGTGATCATCTGGAAGTAATCCTTTTGCCATAGACATTGGTAAAAATGGAATTTTAGTTTCCTCTAGGAATTTTTTTATTAAATCATCAGCTTGAGAGTAAGCTGCTCCCTTTCCTAGAAGAATCAAAGGTTTTTTCGCATTTGAAAGTAAATTTAAAGCTTTTATTATAGAATCAGAATCTGGTATTGATTTTGGAGCTGGATTCTCTACTTTAAATAAAGTTTTCTCTGCTTCTATTTTATCTATTACACTTCCTAATAATTCTGTAGTAACATCTAAATAAACTCCTCCTGGTCTTCCTGAGCTAGCAGCTCGAATGGCCCTAGCTAATCCAATACCTATGTCTTCAGGTTTATTTATTCTATATGCTGCTTTTACAAAAGGTTTAGCTATATTCATTTGATCTAATTCTTCATAATCTCCTTGTTGTAAATCAATAATAGATCTATCACTAGAACCACTTATTTGAATCATTGGGAATCCATTTACTGTAGCATTTGCTAACGCTGTAAGTC
>NZ_CAMQXC010000164.1 GCF_947038635.1 uncultured Cetobacterium sp.
GCTATAGTAGTTTTTCCAGCACCAGTAGGTCCAACTATAGCGATCATATTTCCAGGTTTAGCTTCAAAAGAGAAGTTATCAATAATTTTTTGATCTTTTTGGTATCCAAATGTTACATCTATAAACTGTATATCACCTTTTGTTTTCTCTATGGCTACTTTTTTATTTCCTGTTTCCTTTTCCTCCTCTTGATTGACTAAAGAGAAAAATCTTTCAGCACTAACAAAAACAGTTTGAATAATGCTATAAAC
The DNA here is from genome assembly GCF_947038635.1 of uncultured Cetobacterium sp. Lineage (GTDB taxonomy): Bacteria > Fusobacteriota > Fusobacteriia > Fusobacteriales > Fusobacteriaceae > Cetobacterium_A. The sequence continues at coordinate 252 of NZ_CAMQXC010000164.1, forward strand.
ATCTGAAATATTAGCTATTGGTCGATTGAACATTCTAGAGTAGATTATAAAACTTGAAAGACCCCCTAAGGTAATTTCATTATTTAAAATAAAAATAGAACCAATAAGTACAATAAGAGCATATCCAATATTTCCAATATAGTTTAAAGAGGGGTAACTAAAACCAGTAAAAAAATATGCTTTTACAGCATTTTCTTTATATTTTTCATTGAGGTTTTTAAAGTTTTGAATAGCATTCTCTTCATAAGTAAAGGATTTAATTTCAATCTCTCCCATAAGCATCTCCTCTACATATCCACTTAACTCTCCTAAATATCGTTGTTGCTTTCTCATTTTTTCACGACTTTTAAGAGTTAGTTTTCGTAGAAAACCTCCAGTTATAATAACTAAAACTATTTGTACAAGTGTAAGTGTAGGACTTATATAAGTCATAATTCCTAAAGTTATAACAATAGTAAGAATACTAACAACAACTTGAGTTCCAATTTGTGAAATAGAACTACTTATATTGTCAATATCGTTAATCATTATACTAATGATATTTCCATGAGAGTTGTTATCAAAAAACTTTATAGAAAATTTATGAAGTTTTTCAAAACTCTCTTTTCTCATACGCCAAATTATTTGTTGAGAGATTCTATTCATAGTTATATTTTGTATAAAAGTTAAAAAAGCTCCAAGAATATATACTGTTCCAAGAAGAAAAGTTACTTTTCCTAGGGATATAAAATCTGCATTAGACATTTGAAACTTGAGTATATTTATCCCTTTTCCAATGAGATATGGACCTATTAAAGTTAATCCATTTCCTAAAATAGCGATAAGACTTAGTGTAATCAACTTTTTTTTATGCTCTAAAAGGTATGGAAGTAGATTTTTTAAAATCTTATTTTTTACTCTCATAAGACTCACCCTCTTTAGAACAGATCTCTTGAGATTGACAAATCTCTTTATAAATTTCACTATTTTTTAAAAGTTCTTTGTGGGTACCAATACCACATATTTTTCCATTATCTAAAACAACTATTTTATCAGAGGTTTTTATAGAGGATATTCTTTGAGAGATTATTAAAATAGTTTTATCACCTTTTAAACTTAAAATCTCCTTTTTTAATTTAGCTTCTGTTATAAAATCTAAAGCACTAAAACTATCATCAAAAATTAAAATTTCACACTCTTTAATTAAAGTTCGAGCTATAGAAATTCTTTGTTTTTGTCCTCCTGAAAAGTTCATACCACCTTTGACAACTTTAGTTTTATATTTCTCAGAAAGATTATTTACAAATTCACTACCTTGAGATTTTTCAACTATATCTTCAATTTCATTTTGAGAAGCACTAGCTTTACCCCATCGTATATTATCCTCAATACTTTGGGAAAAAAGAAAGGTCTTTTGCATAACAAGTCCTATTTTTTCTCTTAAAATTTTAAGGTTATATTTTTTAACATTGATTCCATTAATTAAGATTGAACCTTTAGAAACATCATAAAATCGTGGAATTAAATTTACAAGGGTACTTTTTCCAGAGCCCACTCCACCTATTATAGCTACAGTTTCTCCTTTTTTTATTTTGAAATTTATATCTTCTAAAACCCAAGATGAAGTTTTCTCATAAGAGAAATAAACATCTTTAAACTCTATAGCAAAGTTAGATTCTACATTATCTAAAACTTCGTTGCTTTCTGAAGTTTCAGAAGACTCTTCTAAAACATCATTGATTCTCTTAGAGGAAACAACTGTTTTACTTAAAAGAGTAAAAAGAAAAGATAGCGCATTAAGAGAGAAAAGAATCATACTCATATAGTTAATAAAAGCTACAACTTCACCTATTTTTATTGAACCTAAGTTGACTTTTTCTCCACCAAACCAAAGAATGGCACAAACACCTAAGTTTAAAAGCAAGGCTATAAAAGGACTTCTAGAATCTATAAGGTTTTGTGATTCTATATTTTTTTCAGCAAAACTAGTATTTCTATCTTCAAATTTTTTCTTTTCAGTATCTTCTCTAACGAGAGCTTTGATAACTCTAATTCCTACAAGATTCTCTCTTATTATTTGTGTGAGTTTATCAAGTCTAATTTGAAGTTCAGTATAAAGAGGAATAGATTTTTTCATATAAAAATACGTTAGGTAGACAGTTGCAGGAACTATAATAAGAAGTATTGTAGAAAGAGATGGATTAATTATAAAAGACATAATAACAGCTCCAATACCTGTGACAAGTCCTTTTACAACCATTCTCATACACATATAAGAAGTCATAACTATTTGAGTTACATCTTGAGTAACTCTAGTTATAAGAGAGGCTTGAGTAAAGCGGTTTAATTGATTGAAGTTAAAACCTTGTATCTTTATAAAAATTTTTTCTCTTAAATCTTTTCCAAAACCTTGAGAAGCTTGGACAGAGTAGTAGTTACAAATAATTGCACTAATATAACCTAAGGTAGCTACTGCAATCATAAATAAACCTTTAGATATAATATAATTAAGATCTTGTTTTATAACACCTTTATCGATAATATCTGCCATAATAAGGGGAAGAGTTAAATCAATTATAGATTCTGTAGATTTAAGAGTTAGTGCAGAGATTACTTTTCCAAGATAGGGCTTTAAAGTTTCAAATATTTGATTTTTCATATTATATAACTCCCTTAAAAGTTTAGCGGGCAAACCTTAAGGAATACCCGCTAAAAAATCTTCTAATTTTTGTATTTGTCTGACTCTAATCTACTTTACTAATTTAAGTAAAAAATTCCTTTAGATTTATAAAATTATATTAACAAAAGATAAAATTCCAATAATCCAAAGAGTTTTAGAGATTTTATCATACTCTTTACAAACTACGTTAATAACAATATAAGAGATGAATCCAAAACTTAAACCAATGGCAATACTATGAGTCATTGGCATAAGAATAATTGTCATAAAAGCTGGAATAGCTTCTTTCATATCTTTAAAGTTTAAATATGAAACTTTTCTAAACATAAAAATTCCAACAATAACTAAAGATGGAGCAACAGCAAATACAGGAACACTTTCAACTAAAGGTGAAACAAAAAGTGAAAGTAAAAATAATAAACCTGTAACAATTGAAGCTAAACCTGTTCTAGCTCCAGCTGTGATTCCAGCAACAGATTCTCCATAAGTAGTAACTGTACTTGTTCCAAGTAAAGAACCAATCATAGTTGAGATAACATCAGCATAAAGCATTCTTCCAAGACCTTTTTTTCTTTCCTCTTCATTTCTAAAAGGAATCTCTTTATAACAAGATAAAAGAACACTTAAAGAGTCAAAAAGATCTATAAACATAAATGAGAATATAGCACCAAGAAGAGATGGTCTTAAAACATTAATAATATTAAGTTTCATTGCAACAGGAGCTATACTTGGTGGAGATGATAAAATCATACTAGGTAGAGAAACCTCTCCAAAAATTACTCCTAAAAGAGAAACAATAGCTATACTAATT
>NZ_CAMQXC010000165.1 GCF_947038635.1 uncultured Cetobacterium sp.
GGCGTACTTAATCTTTTTCTATAAGAGCTATCTTTTAAAAAATTTATTTTTGTAAAATTTAAAAGAAAAATATTGACGATATTTTAAAGCAACTTCCTTTCCTGCAACCCATACGAAACCCCAAAAGGCAATTTCACCAACTGTAGCACACAATACACCTACAATAATTTTTTCATGTGTTTTCATAGGTAAAAAGGGAGAAAAAAAGGCAATTCCCCATAAAATATTAGATAAAATAAATAAGACTAAAACTCTTAAATTTTTTTTAGTCATAAATTAAATATCTTTGTATGAAATTAAAGAAATATCCCAAGTTAAAGTGGCAGCTAAACCAATTAAATGAATTGGCTCTGATACAGATGTACATGCATCCATTAAAATAGATGTTTTATAATTTTTAGTTTTTTTGTTTGAAATAGATGTATGAGTAACACAATTTTGTGTCATCATTCCACAAACTAAAAGCTCATCTACATCTAACTTTTCTAGAACTTTATTTAAATCGGTTTTTACAAATCCATCAGCATATGTTTTTATAACTATGGGAGCATCTGGAGCGGCCTCTAATATTTTAGGGACTATTTGAACACCCTCTGAATCTTTAATAAAAAATGGTGCTAAACCTAAATCAGGATCCGCAATATGTTGAATATGAACTATCGGATAATTTTTATTTTTACATATTTTAATAGCTTCCAGGATATTATTTAAAGTAACTTCTGTATTCCAAAGTGGAAATTTACCTTCGGGAAAATAATCGTTTTGTAAATCAATAATTAATAAAGCTTTTTTCATAAAAATAACCTCCTATAACTAAAATAATACTTTATTATAATTCACTTTTTAAAGGTTGAATAGTACTTACTTTTTTGTGGGTACTTTTAATTTTTTTTTGTATATAGTAAAATAGTAAATAAATTATTAAGGAGATTAATTATGAAATTAAGAAAGGAATATACATGCCCTTTAGAATTTATTCATGATATTCTAAGGGGAAAATGGAAAACTGTTATTATGTGGCAAATTTATTATCGAAGAAATCCTTCACTGTCACAATTACAAAAAGATATTAAAGGAATTAGTCAAAAAATACTTTTAGAGCAGTTAAATGAACTACTAGAATATAAGCTGATATTTAAAGAAAAATCTATAGGATATCCATTAAATGTTCAATACTATATAACTAATGATAAAGGAATGAAAGTTATTGAAGCTTTAAAAATATACCAAAAATTAGGTGAAATATATCTATATGAATTAAAAAATACTTCGCCTGAAAATAAAAATAAAAAGAAGAGTTAAAAGCAGGATAAAAGAAAAATTTCATATAGCAGTTCTAATTCAATTTAATATTTACACACATTGAAAATTTATATAAAAATTTAATAAAATCTCTTATGATTTGTGGAAATAGTTGAGAGCAGAATAGTTTATCCCTAGATGAAAAAATTGAGCTATTTAATACCTTAGAAAATAGTTATTTAATAAAAAGATTTTGCCAGAAAACCTTCCAATAAAAATATTAAGAACGCTTCCCGACTTTCTATGATATCTTTATTTAATCTTTGGTATCTATTCTTCTATATTTTAATGTATCTTTATTATTTATTTTTCGAAGAATACGACAAGGATTACCAACTGCAATAACTCCTGTAGGTATATCTCGAGTAACAATAATAACATTATCTCCAAAGGTAACCTTTGCTCCATCAAGAATAACACAGTTATGATTTGTATAAAAATTTTCTCCTATTTCTATATTATATCCATAATCACACCAAAATGGTGCTGTAATAACAAATGAATTCCCAGTTTTTCCAATTATTTTTTTTAAAAGTTTAGTTTGTTCTTCTTCATTTGATGGCAAAAGTTGATTAAACTTAAAGCATAAATCTTTACAATTTGAACGTTCTTTTAAAAGTTCAGTATCATAATTTGCGTTATATAGTTGTCCAGTATTACATTTTTCTTTTTCAGTCATTATTTATGTTCCTCCCATTTACAATCCATAAATTCAATTTCTGAAAATTCTGCACAAAAGCTTGAATTTTCGGGACTACAAGCATAAATACCAACATTAATTGCTTCATTAGCAGAAAAAAGATGAAAAATTCTCATTTGTTTATAATTAATACCATCATAAGATGATTCTATACAAAAATCATTTTCACGACGACTAAGACGATAATATATGAATTTATGCGTAGCAGGGATATCTGTTGTTGCCCAATCAGAGTAACCATTATTTGTAACAACACTTCCTAGTCTTTGGAAATCTTCATTTACATACTCAATTGAAGCTTTAAACCAATTATCCGAATCTTGATAAATAATAACTCCACATTGATCAAATCGTTGCTTTGAATTAAATTCTGTTTTCACTACAAATGAAAAATATTTATCTGTAATTTGTGATAGTAAGGCTGGGGCATTATTATTTTGAAATCCATAATAAGTTCTTTGCCAAAAATCTGTATATGGGTCTGTTTTTATATAAACTTTATCACTTTCAATTTTTGAGTTTTTAGGCTTATTAATCCACTCTATTTTCAAATTAGTTAGCTTAGTAGTATTTTTCATAAATTGTCTCCTTAAACATCAGTTTGTGCAAACGTTTGCATATGGAAATAAATATATCATATATTAATATATTTGTCTAGGTTTAAACTCAGTCTTATATTTAGGTTTTTTAATCTATTATTAAATTTAGAATTCTATTGATAATTTTTCTTAAAATCTATTTCACGAAGATATGCTTGTTATTTACTTTAAATAAACAACAGTGTATAATAATGTATGTGAATTTTACTTGTCAGATAAAAGAAAAAATTGATATAAAAAAGCCAAAAATCATGTAGGTCATGAAACTTTAAAAATGATATTTTATAAATAATTCAATAAAGTAAGAAGATTTAGAAATGTTTAAAGAGGAGGAATAATGAAAGTTTTGAATATACTAAAATCTTTAGCAGACTTAAATAGATTAAGAATTTTAAAAATTTTATTGCTATTTAAAGAGGCTTGTAATTGTGACTTAGAAGAAGTACTAAAACTAAATCAATCAAATACCTCTAGGCACATTACAAAATTAAAAAAAGATAAATTAATAGTTTGTCAAAAAAAAGGAAAATGGTCTTATTATAGTTTAAACTTGGAACTATTAGAAAAAAATAGTTTTATTACAGATATTTTAGAATCTTTAGAGGATAGGATATTTTTAGAAGATAAAAACAGTTTTATAGAATTTTTAAAAACTAAAAATCATTGCTTAGATTAAAAAAAAGAGTCTCAAACTAAAATAGAATTGAGACTCTTTCATATAATATTAATATCTAGATAAAATTTCTTTAACCTCTTTTTTGTCGGCCATACGTCCTGAAAATATAACTTTTCCATCAATAACAATCCCAGGAGTTTTTAAAACTCCTAACTTTGCAAGTTCAACAAAATCAGTTATTTTTTCAACATTTGCTTTCTTGTCTAGTTCAACTAATACCTCATTAACATAATCTAATAATATATCACAGCTTTTACAACATCCACCTAATACCTTAATTTCCATTTTATTCCTCCTATGTTATATGTTAATAAAATTAAATAAATAACCTATAATTAAAATACCAGTAGTAACCAATCCAACATATAGTGCTAATAACTTAAATTTTATAATCTTACTT
>NZ_CAMQXC010000166.1 GCF_947038635.1 uncultured Cetobacterium sp.
CGTAGGAGATTTCTTCTGTACTCTAGGAACTTTACTAGGAGTTTCAGCACAAGCTGGTCTTTTAGATGAAAATGGTAATCTACCAGAAGTAGATAAACCTTTCCTAGTTGATTCTATAGCAACTATTGTTGGAGCTTTATTTGGTTCTACAACAATAACAACATTTTTAGAGTCAGCAGCTGGAGTTGAAGAGGGAGGAAGAACAGGTTTAACTGCAATATCTACAGGAATTTGCTTTATATTTACAATTTTCTTAACACCAATTGTTTATATAATTCCATCTGCTGCAACAGCACCAGCATTAATTTTTATAGGTATCCTTATGATGACAAGCATGAAGTTTATCGATATGGATGATATGACTGAATTTGTTCCAGCCGTTATAACAATTATGTTTACTGTATTTACAGATAATATGGCTTCTGGAATGAGTATGGGTATTATATCTCATGTAATTATAAAGGTATTAACTGGAAGATATAAAGAATTAAATATACCTGTGTTAATTTTAACACTACCATTATTGGGATATTTTATATTTCTATAAAAAAATTAATCAAATATCAGATTGAATAAAATTACAAAAGCTGAAGAATTAAAAATTCTTCAGCTTTCTTTATATTTTTATTATTTTATAATCCCTTTATTTCGAAGAAATTTGTTGATGATATTTTCGATAGGTTCATTTCCTTCAATTGCCAATAGATTTAACTCTTGCATTTCATCTTCATTTAAAGCGTCTACAAGAGAGTCTAACGCTTCAATAACATCACCCTTTGTATTTTCAAATCCCTTTCTCATTGTAACTACAACTTCATAAGGTGGGAAAAACTTTAAATCATCCTCTAAAAGAAGCAACTTATGCTTAGCTATTAATCCATCTGTAGAATAAACCAAAGCAACTTCAATCTTATCTGAGACTAAAGAGTTAATAACTAATCCTTGATCCATAGATAAAATGCTTTTAAATTTTATATTATAAGCTTTTTGTATTCCTAAAAGACCATCTTCCCTCTCCATAAACTCATGAGGACCACTTAAAACCATATTATTTGCATGTCTTTTTAAATCGCTGATAGTTTTTATTCCGTATTTTTGAGCTACTTCTGGTTTCATAGCAAAAGCGTATGTATTTTCAAATCCCATAGGTTCTCTAATATCTAAATTGTGATCTGCTAAATATTCAGATTTTATAATATCAAATACAGTTTTAGCATCTGCCTTCTCTTTCTTTCCTAGATAAGCAGCATATGCTACACCGGTATATTCAGGATACACATCTATATCTCCACTTTTAATTGCTTCAAATATAACTGTTCCTGTTCCAAGCTCCACTGTTTTTACTTTATAATTAGTTTTATCTTCTATCACTTGAGACATCATAACACCTAAAATTCTTTGTTCATTGTAATTTTTATGCCCCACAACTATTGTTGGAATACCTCTATTTTTATTATTTTCATATATTCTAAATCCAATTCCCAATATTAAAATAGCCATAACTATTTTTAATATTTTTATATTTTTCTTTTTCTCTTTAGGGTTTGTTAGCATTCCACTAGGAGTCAATACTTTTTCCAAAACCCCTAAAAAATAGTTTGCTACAAAAGCTAGGATGGCAGTAGGAATAGCTCCTGTTAAAACCAAATTATTATTACTTGTAGATATTCCTCTAAATATAAGCTCTCCTAATCCACCAGCTCCAATTAGTGCTGCAATTGTAGCTGTACCTATTGTAGCAACAGTTGAAATTCTGATTCCACCCATTATAACTGCTACAGCAATTGGCAACTTAACCTTAGTTAAAACTTGGAAGTTAGTCATTCCCATACCTATAGCAGCTTGAATTGTAGATTTATCTACACCTTTTATTCCAATATATGTATTTGTTATTATTGGTAATAAAGAATATAAAAAAAGCACAAATACTGCAGGCTTTATTCCAATTCCCATAATAGGAATTATCAGACCAAATAATGCCAAACTAGGTATTGTTTGGAATATTCCTGCTATAGTTAAAACTACTTTAGAAAGTCTTTCGCTTCTAATTATAAAAATCCCTATTGGAACTCCAATTATAATTGCTATAGCAACAGCAAGACCTGTTATCTCTATATGTTGCATAAGTGCAATGTGAACTTCAGGTAGTTTTTCAATAAAATATTTTATAAATGAGTTCATACAACATCACCTACACGTGAAGTATCTTCTTCAGATTCAGGAGATGGAGCTATTTTACTAATAGCATTAACTAGTCCTAAATTTGTTATAACTCCTGTTAATCTTTTCCTATCGTCAACTACAGGAATAACCTTTGCATTTATACTAGACATTTTATTTAAAACATCTAATAGGTTGCTATCCTTATCAATAGTAGTAAACTCTTTATCCATAATATCTCTAACTCTTAAAATATTATTTTCCATAGCATATATTAAATTTTTTCTAAATATTATTCCAATGGGTTCACTATATCTTCCCCCCTCTGTTTCAGTAACAATAAGAAAATCTGTATCATGAGTTTTTAAAAGATTAAAAGCTCTAGAAATATTACTTCTTTTTTCAATTGTCCAATAATACTTAGACATTATATCTGAAACAAGAAGTTTTTTTGGAGTTTTCCAAATTCTATCTTTTCCTATAAACTGCTCTATATACTCAGAAGCTGGTCTTTTTAAAATCTCATCTGGAGTATCAAACTGTAATATCTCGCCATCTTTTAAAAATGCTATTCTCTCTCCTAATTTTATAGCTTCATCCATATCATGAGTAACAAATATAATAGTTTTTCCTAACTCTTTTTGTAATTTTAAAACTTCATCTTGAATACTTTCTCTAGTGATAGGATCTAATGCAGAAAATGGTTCATCCATCAAAATTATATCAGGATTTGTAGCTAAAGCTCTAGCTATTCCAACTCTTTGCTTTTGCCCTCCTGATACCTCATGAGGATATTTCTCATAGTATATTTCAGGATCAAGATTTAAAAGATTTAATAATTCATAAGCTCTATCTTTCCTTCTTTCTTTTTCCCATTTTAAAAGTTTTGGAACGAGCTCTATGTTTTCTCCTATGGTCATATGAGGCATAAGTCCCTCTTTTTGTATAACATACCCAATCCTTCTTCTAAGAGTTATTGGATCAACTTTACTTATGTCTTCTCCATCTATTAGTACAATGCCACTAGATGGATCGATGAGCCTATTTATTAATTTCATTGTTGTTGTTTTTCCACAACCTGATTCTCCAATTAAAACGACAAACTCTCCAGTTTTTATTTTAAAATCTATATTTTTTAAAATAAGTGTTCTTTTATCATAAGATTTTGTAACTTTTTTAAACTCAATCATACTCAATCACCTCAAAATATAAATTTTTGTAAAACAAAACCTAGTACAGTCTATGTACTTAAAAATCTTATTTTTCCTTTTTATTTTTTAATTTTTTTTATTTAAGAATTTTCTAATAGTTTTTTATATGTAGAGTTTATACCTCCTTTAGGTGCTATAGGTATAAACTC
>NZ_CAMQXC010000167.1 GCF_947038635.1 uncultured Cetobacterium sp.
GAAGATTACAACACCTTAATTAAAAGTAAAAAAACTAATTTTTTTGCAATTTCTGGGGTTAAAAATTCTGGAAAAACAACTTTAATAACAAAACTTTTAAAAAAATTTGTAGAAAATGGTTTTAAAGTTGGAACTATCAAACATGATGGTCATGATTTTCAAATGGATAATCTTGATTCAGATACTGATAAACATATAAAGTCAGGCGCTCTAGGAACACTTATTTTTTCAAAAAGTAAATATATGTTTTTAGAAAATTCTATTGAAAAAAATTTGAGTTTCTACTTAGACTTTTTCAAAAATTATGATTTTATAATTTTAGAAGGCTTTAAAAATAGTACTTATCCTAAAATAGAAGTCATTCGTAAAGAAATATCTAATACTAGTCAATCAAATAAAAATAATTTGAAATTTTTAGTAAGTGATTTAAATTTTATTGAAAATGCAGAACATTTAGATATTATAGATATTAATGATATTGATAATATTTTTGAAAAATTAATTGATATAATGAGAAAGGATGACCTAGTATAATTTAGGTCATCCTCTTTTAATCTTTCTTAAAAAAATAAAATTCCGAAAATCTAAAAATTGTATATAAAACAGATATTGTTGTTACAGCAATTTCAATCCAAGCTATAAAAGAAAAGCTCGGATATAATTTGCCAAATCTAGTTGCAGCAGTAACACTAATTGTCAATGGGAATGTAAACGCTGCAAATGTTGGTGCAAACGGTAATATTTTAGCTCTAAGAACTCCTAACCAAGCCGTAAAAGTTCCTGTAAAAGCTGCTATTGCTAGTAAGCATGCAACTGTCTGATTAACTTCAAATATTCCACTCAAATATCCTGCTAATAAAAGATTTACCGGAGCTGCTACTACAGGAATGGTAATTTTATATTTATTTTCAAATCCTAATCTTATTCCTCGTATTATTATAATCGGTAATAATACTATCACTGAAATAAGTCCTATCCACCAAAATGATTTAGCCCAAGGATCAAAACCCATATTTTTAGCAGTTACAGCTACTGTTATTATTCCTCCATAAGTTACAAACCAGCCAAAATGAAACTCCAAAAGTTTTCCCAATTTAATTCTATAATATGTAAATGTGAACCAAATAAGTAAGTGAACTAAAGAAGCTATAAACCAAATCATTCTTCCAACTTCTGCATTATATCTATATATATATGTTGACATTATCAAAATTGCCATATCTAATGAGGTAACTACAGCTCCTCTCATAGTATCCTGTATATCATCTAAAAAAGAATTGTAACAAAATATAATTTTTGAAATATAAGTAACAACTAAAATTAAAGATGCTAAAATTGTTATTATAAATATTATTTCTCCATATTTAAATCCAATCCCTTCCCATGCGGAACCTAGACCCACTATACCTAGTCCTAAAGCTGAAGCTCCCGAAGGATACTTTTTCAACTTTTCTATTAAACTATTATCTGCCATAAAACCTCCTAATTTAAACTTAAATCTTCTTTATAGATACTGTTGCATATTTATAAGATGGCTCTTTTGAATATGGATCATATAAAGAATCTGTTAATCTATTTGCCACATTATAGTGCATAGATATAAAAACTTGTCCTGTTACTACTTCATCACTTATTTTAACTTTTATACTACAATTTCCATTTTTAGATGATACTAGAACTAAATCCTCATCTTTTATTTTTAAATTATCTGCATCTTGCTGACTTATTAATAAATAATCCTCCTTTGGATAAGTATGTTGTACTATTGGCATATTTCTAGTCCTTGTTAATGTGTGCCAAAGTCCTACTCCTCCTCTCCCTGTAATTAAATAAAATGGATATTGTTCATTTGGAATCTCTGGATATTCTTGCGGAGTTTCAAATATAAATTTTCCTTTTTTATTTTCTGTATAAAAATTATAATCTTCAAATAATATTCTATAATCGTTTTCTAAACTTTCTTTAAATCTTAAAGGCCATTGAATTCCATTACTATTTTTTAAATTGTCATATTCAATTCCTGTTATGTCACATGGCATCCCTTCAGATATAGCCTTCATCAAATTAAAAGCGTCTTTAGGAGTTTTCCATTTATCTAATTTTAATTTATCATTTAACCCTAAAGCTTTTCCAATTTCTAATATTATTTCGTAATCACTTTTTATTCCTTCAGGAGGCTCGACCACTTTTTGAACTGCTCCAAGTCTTCTCTCAGTATTTATAAAAGTTCCTTCTTTTTCCAGAGATGTTGCTGTTGGTAAAAACAAGTCTGCTTCTTTTGCTGTCTCCGTATCATAATATATATCTTGTACTACTAAGAAATCGATTTTTGAATTAAAATTTTCCATAAGTGTATTATGTGGATAAGATACCATTGGATTAGTTGCTATTATCCAAAGACCTTTTATATCTTTTGTTTCCACCTTTTCAATAATTTCATTAAATGCTAATGTTGCTCTTGTTGGAATTATATCGTCTTGTATCTCTAAAATATCTCTTATTATTTTTCTGTCACTTTCTAAATTAAATTTTCTTCCAGCAAAAAGACAAGTTTCTGCACTATAAAGTCTAGATCCCATTGCATTACACTGCCCTGTTAAGGAATTTGGTCCACACCCCTCTTTTCCAATAGCTTTTATTAAAAAACAAATATTTATTATTGCTTCTGCTGTTCTTGTTGCCTCATAACTTTGATTTACACCCATTGTCCACCAAAATGACACCTTTTTTTTATTATGTATTTTTTCTGCTAATTCTATCAATATATTATTTTTTATCCCACAATTATCCTCTAATTTATCTAAAGTATACTCTGATACAAATTTTTTAAACTCATCAAAATTGTCTATTTTATTTCTAGCAAACTCTTCATCTATATAGTTTTTTTCAATTAAATAATTAGCTAAAGTATAAAGTAAACATAAATCTCCTTTTAATTTTACAGGAACCCACATATTAGCAGCTTTTGCTGTTTCTGTTTTTCTAGGATCAATAACTATTATCTCTGCTTCTTTATTTTCTTTCCTCAATCTCCACCATGGAACTGGATGACTTATAGCAGGATTCGCTCCTATAAAAATAGCTAACTCTGTTGTCATCAAATCATTCCAAGAATAAGGAGGGGCATCAAATCCAAAAGATTGATTATAAGATACTGCTGCTGTTGCCATACATAATCTTGTATTTCCATCTCCCTCCATTCCCATTCCAAATCTTCCTACATACCCTAAAATTGCCATTTCTTCTAAAGGGATTTGGCCTGTACTTAAAAAAGCTAAAGATCCTCTTCCATATTTATTATTAATATAACTAAATTTTTCTGCAATAATTTTATACGCCTCTTCCCAAGATATTGGATTCATTTTTCCATTTTCATCTCTTAATAATGGTGAATTAACTCTATGCTCCATGGAATTTTGATAAGCTATATTTCTTCCTTTTATACAAGCTAAACCTTTGTTAACTGGATATGTTGTTACTGGCTTACAACATATCCAGTTAACAAAGG
>NZ_CAMQXC010000168.1 GCF_947038635.1 uncultured Cetobacterium sp.
GTCTCGTGGGATCGGAGATGTGTAAAAGAAAAAGATTTAAAAGATATTAATACAGTTACTAAATTACAGCTAGATAATATAAACTTTATTGTACCTCAAATATTAAAAGATGTAGATTCTAATAAAATTGTTGAAGTTGAAAATCAACTAAACAATCTTTTAGCAACTATTGTTAAAGAAATCGAAGATATTCTTGAGGAAATTAAAAACAAAATTCCTCCACAACACTTTAAAGATTTCGAAGTTGGATTTATAAATATTCTTAAAACTGATTTAGATTCTGCTCAATCTTTATTCGATAAAATTGTTTCAGGTAACGCAAAGTTTACAGATAAAGAAACTAAAATTTTAAATGGATTGAAAGAATCTATTAATAAAGTAGAAAATACTGTAAATAATAGAGATAACCAAGCTTACATCTCTGTTTTAAGCATGATTGAAAAATCTTTAGAGCAACTTGAGCAAGATATGAAAACTATCAGTTCAAATATAACAGCTGAAAAAATAGAGTCTACAAAAACTTTAATAAAATCTACAACTGATACTTCATATAAATCTTTAACGAGCTTCTTATCTAATATGACTCCTGAAAATTTAGCAAATAACAAAGAAGTTGTTAATCAAAAAATAGAAGAAATTTTAGATAGATATGTTAAAGCTATCAAAATAATCTCTCCTTCAATACCTGATGAAAAACTTTCTAATATGAGAGAAAAGGTTAAAAATATACTAGCTAAAGAATATGAATCTTTCTGTATATCAAATAACAATTAAATGAAACAAAAAAATGTAGCTTAACAGCTACATTTTTTATTTCTGAAAAAGATCTCTATACTCCTTAGGACAAATTCGTTCATATTTTTTAAAAACTTTTGTAAAATAGCTACTATCTTCAATTCCTATTTCATTTGATATTTCTGATAAAGACTTACTTGTAATCTCTAAAAAGTGTTTAGCTTTTTCAATCTTTTTTATAAGAACATACTCCTTAAAAGTTTTTCCTGTTTCTCTTTTAAAAACCCTGCTAAATTGAGAAATACTCAAATTACATAATGCGGCTACATCTTCTAAATGAATATTTTCTCTAATATTTTCATTTATATAAGTCACTGCTGAAGAAATTTGAGAATGACTATACTCAACTCTTTCCTCTTTTATATTATTTTCAATAATATGATTATACCATTTCTTACTTTTAATACAATCACTTATATAAACTGATGTATAATGTAAAATACTTGCAATACTTTGGAGTTCATTATATTTCACCTTTTTTAAAAATCCATAATTTTCAACAATTTTCTTTATATTAAATTCTTTCCCTACGTTTTCAACCAAAATATCTTCTAATTCAAATGTTTCTTCATCTTCCAAAAGAATTTGTCCAACTAAAAATGCACCTATTAGCTCACTTTGATAAATAATAGGTATTATCATATCAACTAATCCAGCGTGGCATCTATAAATATATGGTTTTAATGATAAAAATGCTTTACTTAAAGCCTTTACATCGCATTTTTCACAAAACGAACTAAGTTCTTTATTTTTTCTAAAAATTTTACAAAACTCTGAGTAGTTACTTTTTTCTGTTAAATAATTGCCTTCATCATCTACAATCACTACGGCCATTTTAGTCATATCTACTATCTCTTCCTGAATTTTTAATAGTTCTTTTTTATATTTATGAAGCATACCTCACACCTTTCGTTTCATTATACTTTTATTAAAGGTAATCCCTTTAATACTCTAGCTGCATTTTGACCAAAAACCCTTAAATATTTTTTAGAACTTCCAATATTTTCTTTCAAAATATACTCTTTTGTATATTTTTTTTGATTTAAAAATATTTCACCATCTGAATTAATGCCTATCCCTATTTCAAACCTTCCATTTACATAAAACTCTTTATCTATTTTTTTTTCTTCTAAAAACTTTAAAATATAAGGAACTCCCTCTTCTTCTATTCCAAAAAATATCTCTTCTATATCAATTATATTTATAACATTTGAACATACTATATCTATTCCAGTTTTTAGCACTCTCTATCACCTAAAACCAAACCTGTCGCTACAGCATTTCTAGGTCCTTCTATTCCTCTTATATTTCCGCAACCAGCAACTACACCATATTTAGAAAGAGCTTCCGTTATCATCTCTGGTATTTCAAAATCAAGAGCTGATCCACCTACAATTATTACAAACTCAAAATCTCTAATATTTTTAGTTAAAGATATTTTTTTTAAGGCTCTCTTTGAATTTGTTACAAAAACTCTTCTTTTACTCTCTCTCCTAATATCTCTAATTCTTTCTAAAGTATTTTGAATATCTATTGGAATAAGCTCACCATTTTTTACTAATACATTTTTTGCATATATGCTCGGTGATAAAGGCTCATTAAAAAACTGTACACTTCCATCTTCATACCTTATATGAAAAAAAGACTCTACTTTTGCTAGTGGATATTTTTTAATATCTTCAGCTAAATTAAAATTTTCAATTCCAAGTTCTTTTTGAATTAATAAAGTCACCATATTTCCTGCACCAGCTAAATGAGTATGAGCTTTTCTTCCAAATTTATCTATGCTACAAGCATCTGTTGATCCAGCTCCAATATCAATTATAGCCAATGGCTTTCCTGTTCCTGGAGTAGTTAAAGCTCCTTTTATAGCCATATCTGCTTCTACACCACCAACTTCAACTTCTATACCTAATTCACTTTTTATTAATCTTGCTAAGTTTTCCATTTGATTTTTTTCAGTTCCTACCATTACTGCTAATCCCACAGCATTTTCAAGCATAAATTCACCAGCTAAACCACCTTTTATTCTCTGAGGAACAAAGGTGTCAACTGCTAGTAAATCCTTTATTTTTATATCTTCTATATTTTCTCCTGTAAATTTACTCATTGTATTTTTTACATTTCTTAACATTCCACCAACATTTGTTCCATCTTCTCCAAAAATATCTTGAACATTTAAAAAAGATATCTTTTCCATAATTTTTTCGGCACCCTCTTGTATGCCTACCTCTTCAGTTGTTTTACAACCTTTTATGTAGATATTTCCAGCTGGAATAATTTTTTCTTTTACATCTCCTTGAGGAGTTTTTATTACAACACCTGATCTATTTCCTATAAGAGCTTTTGATAAAGGAACCACTTTTTTTGTTTCTTCTGAGGTTAAATTAAAAATTGTTGCTATTCCATATGGATTTGAAATTTTTTCAATAACCCTTCCCTTTTCAGCTACTTCAATACAGCATTTAACACCTAAAGGTATTTTTTCAATTAGTTGAACTTCATCAACTATTGGAATTTTTATTAGTAATCTATTATTTACAAGAACACCATCATCTCTTTGTAAAATAGCTCCCTTTATTTTTACTCCTCTATTTATTTCAGAATTTAAAATTTTTGCTATTTCTAAAAAATTTTTATCTTTATTTGCTATAACAATATACTCTGCATC
>NZ_CAMQXC010000169.1 GCF_947038635.1 uncultured Cetobacterium sp.
ATATTATATTTATAAAAAAGTATAGTTATTTAATATATTTAAATTTTAACTTTATTTTTTTGTTAAATTATTTTTATTTTATTTATTTTTAAAAATATTTTTTTATTTTTTCTTGACTTATTGAGTTTTTTTTCATAAAATTTAATCAACCAATATATCTTAGGAGGATTTTATGAATCAAGAAATTTTTATAGGTAGAAATAGTGCGATTTTAAATTTTTCAACAAAATATTGTGATACTTCTGAAAATCTTTTATCAAGTTTAGCATTTAAAAAGGTTCTTTCTAAATATATACATTTAATTAACAATAAAAATACATCGATTTATCAATTTTTAAAAAAAAGTTGTGAAGATGACATAAGTGAAACTCTGATTAAATTTTTTAAGCTTCTTATTGTTTTAGATAAATCTGAAGTTTCAAAATTAAAGTCAGTTTATGCTAATCTTTTATTAAATGAAACAATTCTTTTTGAATTTATTGAAGGTTTATATTCTTATTGGAGAAAATTTGAAAGATATGCTATTATTCGTAATAAAAATACAAGCTTAGGTCTACAAAATATTAATTTTATTGATTCTATGAATAGTTTTACGAATTTAATTTTAAAAACTTATAGATTAGTTGAACAAAATATTTTGGGTGAAAATCATAGAGTTTATAGACAACTTAATGCTGGAGTTAATGCTGGACTTATCTTAAATAACGCTCCTTGGAAATGTCCTAAAGAATATTCTTTTTTAGAAAAAATTCCATTTACTGAATCAATAGTACTACAACCGCCTTTTATAACTTATCCTAGGAAAAATACACGAAAAGGTATTTTTTGTGAAAATAGAGAAAATCCTATTGAAAATTTAACTTTAAATTTAGATAATTGGATTTGTTTTCCTGCTAAAGTTGGTGAATTGTTAGCTTTTGTATATTTTGATATGAATTTTATGGCTCAAGGTGTTACTCTTTGTAATCTTTTTGAATTAGCTAAAAAAGAGGAATATCTAAATAAAAAACCTGATATTATATATATGTATGGAGTTAAAGATTTTCATACAGAAATGAGAACTGAATTTTTTAAAGATTCACAAAATGATATTATGATTGGATATGTAAATTTTAATGAAGGTATTGATTATTTTGGTTATATGAAAAAAATGATTTTAACACTTCATAATTTAAAAATGATTGATGCTGGATACCTTCCAGTACACGGTGCTATGGTAAATTTAACATTTAAAAATGGATTAGAAAAAAATGTTATTATTATGGGAGATAGCGGAGCTGGAAAATCTGAAAGTTTAGAAGCTTTTAGAAAATTAAGTGAATCTTATATCAAAGAAATGAAAATTATATTTGAC
Organism: uncultured Cetobacterium sp.; assembly: GCF_947038635.1. Classification (GTDB taxonomy): domain Bacteria; phylum Fusobacteriota; class Fusobacteriia; order Fusobacteriales; family Fusobacteriaceae; genus Cetobacterium_A. The sequence goes on from NZ_CAMQXC010000169.1 coordinate 1,355, forward strand.
GATATGGGAGTTTTAAAGCTTGATGAAAATACTTTAACTGCTTCTGGAACGGAGATTGGAGCTTTTATACGACTTGATGATTTAGATATTGGATATCCTTATAAAGAGATTGATCGAAGTATTTTTATGAACCCTGATAAAATAAACTCTCGTATTGTTATTCCGATATCTACTCATTCTGATATTATAAAAAAATATAAAGTTGATATGTTTTTATATGCTAACAATTATGAAGATGGTGAAATTTTAGAGTTCTTCAATTCTTCTTCTATTGCTAAGCCTATTTTTATTCAAGGTGCTCGAAATGCCAAAGGGACTACTAATGAAATTGGAAAAGTAACATCGTATTTTGCTAATCCATTTGGTCCTCTACAACGAAAGAATGAAACAGATATATTAATTAATAAATATTTTGAAAAAATGTTTGAAGATAAAATTTTAGTAGGACAGATTAGAACATGTTTAGGTATTAATGGACTAGAAAAAGAAGGACCTGAAAAGGCAGCTAAAAAATTATTTGAATTTATTATTAAATAATTCTTGCTTTTTTATAAAATTTGAATTATAATTCAAGTGTTGAATTTTAATTCAGTTTTGTCTTGAATTCACATTGTTCATTGTTTTTGGAGTTATGTAAATAACTCCTTTTCTATTTTTTGTAAAAAAAGTAGATACAAGAAAAGTATCTACTTTTTTATTTTTTAAATTTTAATTTTTTCTTCTTTATTTTCTAAAGAATGATATATATCATGGTCTAATTTCCCTTCACTTTTTGAAACATACACTGCTACAGCACTATCTCCCACAACATTTAATGATGTCAGTAACATCTCTAATGGTCTATTTATTCCTAGTATTATTGCATAAGCTGATACTGCAATTTCATTACTATATCCCATCCCTGTTAAAATAGTAAATAGAATTATAGCTCCACTACCTGGTGCTGCTGGTGTTCCAATTGATGCTAATAATGCTAATAATGATATTGTTGCTAAATTGAATACTGTAATTTCATAACCCGCTACTCCTGCGATAAAAAGAGTTGCTAAAACTTGCATTATTGCAGTTCCATTCATATTTACAGTCATTCCCATTGGCAATACAAATGACGTCGTTGTTTCATCTACCCCTAATTTTTCAATTGTTGTTTTAGTATTCAATGGTAATGATGCCGCTGATGATGATGTTGAAAAAGCAAACATCGCGACATTTGATATTTTTTTCATAAAATGAATTGGATTTAATCCAGTTGAAATCCATATGATAAATGAATATCCTAATATAAGAAATACAATTAAAGTTATAGCTGTTAAAACAAAATATATACTAGCAATTTGTAAATATCCTATTCCATAAATTGCAAATGTTCTCATTAATAATGAAAATATAGCTATTGGTGCAAATTTATTTATTATAAATGTTAAGAATATTTGTGATATTTTATTTAATTCTAATATTCCTTTTTTTACAACTGAATTTTCATCATTCATAGTATTTAAAACTAATCCTACAGAAATTCCTAAAAATACCGCTACTAAAACATTTCCATTATTTGATAACCCTGCTATTATATTTTGTGGAATAGCTTTTATTATTATCATTAGTGGATTTGATGATATTGCTCCTCCAGCTCCAGAAACTTTATTTATTGCTACTGAGAATAAATTAGCTTTATAAGCTATCATTCCTACTACCGATGCATATAAAAGAGCTAAAACAGAACTTAATCCAAATCCTAAAAAAGTTTTATAAGATATTCTTTTTAAACTTTTTGAATCTTGAATGCTTGTCACAGCAATAATTATTGATGTAAATACCATCGGTATAATAACTAATTGTAAGGCATTTATAAATAATTGCCCTATTATATAGAAGATTCCAAAAGATTTAGCTCCCTCTGCTTTTGTTATATCCTGGAATAAAATTGAATTTATCGTATTCCAAACACTTTCTTTTCCTTGAGCAATTAAATTTTCTCTTAAAAAAAGAAATGCAACTCCCATAGTAACACCTAAAACTAAAGCATAAAATATTTTTTTTGTTAAATTATTTTTTTTCATTTTCACTCTCCTATTTTTT
>NZ_CAMQXC010000170.1 GCF_947038635.1 uncultured Cetobacterium sp.
AATATGTATAATTACTTGGAAAAACATATTTTTTCTCAATTAAAATAATATTTTGTTCTGCAAATATATTTTGAATTTCTTTACAAGAATAAATTTTATAATCACCTGTTTTCATATAAGGAAGGAGAAAATTTATTATATTTCTAAATAGAGGCAATAGCCAGATTTCTCCTAAAATAAGAGTTCCATTAGGTTTTAAAACTCTTGTAATCTCAGATATTGATTTTTTAGGATTAGAATAATGATGAAACGAATTTATACAAGTTATAATATCAATTGAAGAATTTTTAAAAGGTAAATTTTCACTATCTCCAACTTTAAAATCAGCTGGAAGTCTTTTAATAAGAGCTTTTTTTATCATTTCAGATGATATATCTAATCCAATCAATTTCCAAAGTTTATTATTATTAAAAAATTCTTCGACTATTTTTAATAATAAATCTCCTTTTCCTGTTCCTAAATCTAAAAGAGTATATTCTTTATCTGTGAATAGTAAGTTTAACCACTCAAGAACATTGTTATAATGTTTAAAAGAATCGCCATGATTTTTATTTGCCATTTTATCAAAAAATTTAATTGTATTTTCTTTATAATTTACAGATTTATTTAATTTCAAACTATTCTCCTTTTTACTTTTTTATAGAGAACCAATGAGTAATTGCAGGAATATTTCCAGGATTTCGATATTTATGAGGTGTATTTTTCTTTATATAAATTGAATCACCCTCTTTTAATTTATAAATCTTTCTATTAGAAAGATTTATTTCTAGCTCTCCTTTAATTACTATTCCAATCTCATCATGAGAATGACTCCATCGTATATTTTCAGATGTACATTTAGGATTGATTACAACATAACTACCATTAATTTCAGAATTATCAGGAATTAGATTATAATACTTAGTTCCTTCTTTATTCGAAGTAAATAATAATTTTCTTTCTTCTGATTTTAAAGTCATAACTGATTCTTTATCTTCTTTTAAAAGATCTATTAAACTTATATCTAAGACTTTGCATATTAATTGAAGGTTAGCTATTGATGGACTATTTATATTTCTTTCTAAATTACTTATAAAACCAACAGAGAGACCTGTTTTTTCAGAAAGTTCTTTTATAGATAACCCTTTATCTTTTCTTAAGTTTTTTATTTTTTCAGATATTTCCACTAGTCAACTCCTCTTTATATTTTCTATTTATTATATCATAAAAATCACTACAACTCAAAAATTCATAATTATGAATAAAATATTCATTATTTTATTGAAGTTTTTCTAATTTTGTGATAATATCTCTTTATAATATTAATATTACAGACAATTATATTTAGAAAGGACTAAAATATGTTACTAAGTTTTTTATTTTCATCTTTAATTATTGCAGCAACACCTGGAATTGCAACAATTTATGTATTAAATAACTCAGCTTCTTTAGGAAGAAAAGAAGGAATTTTATCAGCTTTAGGAATAATGACAGGGGGTATGATTTATAATATCATTGCAGCAGTTGGATTATCTTCAATTTTGTATATATTTCCTAATATGCTCAGTATTATAAAAATTGTTGGAGGTCTTTATTTAGTTTATGTTGGAATAATAACTTTAAAAAATAGACAAACAAATGAATCTAATAATTTAGAATCTATAAAAAATGATTGTTATATAAGAGGGGTTATTACAAATTTAGCTAATCCTAAAATTTTACTTTTCTTTGTAACTTTTATTCCACAATTTGTAGTAAATACTAATAATTATGCAAAAGAAGCTATATTATTAGGAAGTGCTTATTTAATAGTTGAAATTATTTGGTTTATTTGTTTAGCTAGCTTTATTTCACATTTTATAAAAAATGTAAAAGGAAATTTTCAAAAATATATGACTTACATTTCAAGTGGAGTTTATTTAACTATGGGTTCTGTGTTGATTATGACTTTTTAACAGCATTTTTACGTAAATTACAGATTATAAAAAATAATTATATATACAAATAATAAAATATGTAGTTTTTATGAATCCAAAGAATTAAATTTGTTGGATTCATTTTTTATTATAAAATCTCGTATTTAACAAATTAAAATCTCATTCTATTTTTTATTATTAAAACTTTATTCAAAAATCTTAGTAAATACAATAAGTATAATCTCGTATTATATGTATAATACGAGATTATACTTAATAAAAAAATCTTTCTAAATAAATAGAAAGATTTTTTTATTAAGATTTTTTTCCGCCTTGTTGTTTATTCGAAGGTTTTTTAAATCTATTAGATTTAGGTTTATTTTGAGTATTAGTAGGTTTTTCATTATATTTTTTTATAGGCTTTTTAGATAATTCTTTCTCATTTCCATGAATTTTAGCAAATTCTATTTTATTTAATTTTAAAATCTCTGTTAAAATCTTTTTATCATCTAATGATGAAAAAGAAATTACTATACCATTTTTATTAGCTCTACCTGTTCTTCCACTTCTATGAGTAAAAGCTTCAGCTGTTTTAGGTAAATCAAAGTTAATAACATGAGTAACTTGAGGTATATCTAAGCCTCTAGCAGCAATATCAGTAGCTACAAGTATATTATATTTTCCTTCTCTAAAACCAGATAAAGCAGCATCTCTTTGATTTTGTGATAAATTACCTTGAAAATTTACAGCTTTTAATCCTTTAGTTTCTAATGTTTTACTAAGATGTCTAGCTTTATGTTTTCCATTTGTAAAAACAATAACAGATTCTATACTTGAATCATCAAGTAATTCTATAAGTTTTGATTTTTTATCATCGTGATCTATATGATATAGTTCATGTTCGATTAATTTAACAGGATCTTTATATTCTACTTCAATTGTTTTATGTCCCTTTTCTAAAACTTTAAATGCTAAAGTTTTAATCTCTTTTGGCATTGTTGCTGAGAAGAAAAGAGTTTGCTTCTTTTTAGGAGTATGTTTTACAATTTTTTCAATATCTTTTAAAAATCCCATATCTAACATATGATCAGCTTCATCTAATACTAAAAATTCAAGTCTTGTTAATCCTAAATTTCCTTGATTAATATGATCTAAAATTCTTCCAGGACACCCTACAACAATATCCACTCCTATTTTTAAAATGTCCACCTGTTTTTTAACTGATGTTCCACCATAAACAGCTAAACTTTTTATCCCAATCTGCTTTCCTAACTGTAAAACTGTATTATTAATTTGCTCTGCAAGTTCTCTAGTAGGAGCAATAATAAGAGCTCTCACGCCTTTCCCTTTTCCTTTTGTTGTTGCTATTTTTTCTAAAATAGGAAGAACGAATGCTGCAGTTTTTCCTGTTCCTGTTTTAGCTAATCCAAGGATATCGCTTCCCTCTAAGATTACTGGTATAGCTTGTGCTTGAATTGGGGTAGGTTCTTTATATCCAACAGCATCAATT
>NZ_CAMQXC010000171.1 GCF_947038635.1 uncultured Cetobacterium sp.
ATATACTATCATCTATAATGTGTTTTATAGGCATAGGATTTCTTTCCTTTGAAAAAAATTTAACAATTAATTTTGGAGATTTTTTAACTTTTATATGTGCTATATGTTTTGCTCTTCAAATTGTAGTTATAGGAAGCAGAATAAAAAATAAAAATCCCTTTACAATTAATGGATTTCAAATGTTTTCAGCAGGAATTATTGGAATCTTGCTGAATATAATATTTGAAGGAGCAACAATCTTTACTAGAACATATGATTTAAAACAGATTTTAGCATTAGTATATATAATTCTTTTTAATACTTTTATCTGTTATTCAATTCAAACATATGCTCAAAAAGAGATTAATCCTAGTCAAGTTTCTTTAATTTTAACAACAGAGATAATATTTGGAGCATTATTCTCTGTTTTACTTTTAGGAGACAAGATGACTTTTCAAGTTATAATAGGTGGGTTACTAATTTTTACATCTATACTATTAACAGAAGTCAAAAAACGATAAAAGTTAATTAGGAGGAAAACATGAGCCATATTGTAGGTAAGTCAGCATATAAAAGTTTAGAGGAGAGACTTAATAGATTTCCTCAAGGAGCACCACCATCTAAAGTCCTATATGATATACTAGCGATACTATTTTCAGAAAAAGAGGCAGAATTAGTAGCACAACTTCCAATAAAACCATTCACAGTAAAAAAAGCAGCATCAATTTGGAAGCTATCAGAAAAAGATGCTAAAAATATTTTAGATACATTAGCATCAAGAGCGATTTTATTAGATACAATACATAAAGGGGTTCAAACTTATATATTACCACCACCAATGGCTGGATTTATAGAGTTTTCCATGATGAGAACTAGGGGAGATATTGATCAAAAAATTTTAGGAGAACTTTTATATCAGTATATGAATGTAGAAGAGGATTTTATAAAAGATCTTTTTTATAGTGCTGAAACAAAATTAGGAAGAGTTTTTGTAAATGAAGATGCTTTAGAAAAAACTAGAGCGGCACAAAATACGATGTCTTCAAATACTTTAGACAATTTAGTTCAAGTTTTAGATTATGAAAAAGCTTCACATATTATAGAAACATCAGACCATATGGGTATTAGTATGTGTTATTGCAGACACAAAATGCAGCATGTAGGAAAAGCTTGCGATGCACCAATGGATATCTGTATGACTTTTGGAAATGTAGCAAACTCATTGATAAATAATGGATATGCAAGAAGAGTTGATAAAATAGAGGGAATGGATCTACTTCAGCAAGCATATGATAGTAATCTAGTTCAATGTGGTGAAAATGTAAGAGAGGGAGTAACATTTATTTGTAATTGTTGTGGATGTTGCTGTGAAGCTTTAGTAGCAGCTAAAAAATTTGGGATGATGCATCCTGTAGAAACAACAAATTTTATTCCTAAAATAAATCATGATATATGTATAAATTGTGGTAAGTGTTTAAAAGTTTGTCCTGTTAATGCCATAAAAAAATTAGATGGTGAATACATAGTCCAAGAGGAACTTTGTTTAGGATGTGGAGTGTGTGGAAGAGCTTGTCCTAAAAGTAGTATATTATTAATGCCTCGTGAAACAAGGGTAATAACTCCAATAAATTCTGTTCATAGATCAGTTTTAATGGCAATTGAGAAAGGGATGCTTCAAGAGTTGATATTTGATAATAAGGCTTTATTCAGTCATAGAGCTATGGCAGCTATATTAGGAGCAATTTTAAAACTGTCTCCTGTACATAAAATTATGGCAAGTAAACAGATGAAATCAGTTTATTTAGAGAAATTGTTAAAAAATTATTAATTTTAAGAATGGAGAGGCTTATGAAGAAAATTATAGTTTTCCTATTTATTTCGATGATATCTTTTGTAAAAGGTGATGAAGTGAGTAAAGTAAAAATGAGAGAACTTATAAGACAGATAAAAAACCAATCCAAAGAGAAAATATTAGTGCCACAAAATGGAACTAATATTTTTTTTAATGGAGATAAATTAGATAGAGAGTTTATAAAAAATGTGGAAGGTGTTTCTCAAGAATCGCTGTTTTATGGTGTTGGCAGTGTAAATGAAGCAACTCCTGAAGAGGAAAAAAATTATCTTTTAAAAAATTTAATTGAAATAGAAAAAGAGGGGAAAGTAGTATTTTCAGTAAATTATGCTAACGATAAAAAGCTTAGAGGAAAAATTTTAAAGGATACAGAAAAATATAATTTTATAGGAGAAGCAGTTTCTTCATATAGTGCTAATACTATTTTTCAACCTCTTCAAAAAAATAGTTTAAAAAATGTAACTAACTTAAAGGAAGTTAAAAATTTTTTATATCTTTTAAATCCAGAAAAATTTAAGAATGCGGATGATTACTATAGAGTTTTAAAGAATACAGATTTTGATTTGTTAATTATAGAGCCTAGTTTAAATGGTAAATTTTTGACAAAAGAACAAATTAACTCTTTAAAAATAAGAAAAAATGGAACGCGGAGATTAGTAATTGCTTATTTTAGTATAGGAGAAGCAGAAAATTATAGAGATTACTGGCATAATTCTTGGAATAAAAAACTTCCTGATTGGATAGTTAAAGAGAATGAAAATTGGAAAGGTAATTTCATAATAAAATATTGGAGTCCCCAATGGAAAGAGATTATAAGAAATTATCAAAAAAAATTAGATGACATAGGAGTAGATGGATATTACTTAGATACTATAGACACTTATGAGCAGTTTTAAAGGTGGTATTTTATGAAAAAAAAATTTATATTAAGCATAGTTGAAAGTATCGTATATTGCTTAGCAGTATACCTAATATTTTTTTACTTTTCAGATTTTAAAAGTGATTTTTTAAATATGAATATGCAACCATTAACTATTATTATAGGAATAATGGCATTAAAATATGGAGTTTATATTAGTTTACAAACAGTTATAATAGCTTCACTATTTTATATGCTTGCTTATTATCAGTTAGGAAATGATTTGGTTGTGTTCTTTCTAGATTTTAACTATTATAAATTTGTTTTGATTTTCTTTTTTATTGCTTTATCTCTTGGAAGATTCTCGGATAATCTTAGAAAAAAAATAGATGATTTAAAAGATGAAAATAAAATATTAGAAGAAAAAAATCAAAATCAAAGAGAGAAAAATTTAGAATTAGTAAATATAAATGAAAGATTGAAAAATAGAATAGTAGGAAGTAAAGAGAGTATTTTAACTTTACATCAGATAACATCGTCAATATTAACTAAAAATGTAGAAAAAATATTTACGCAGACACTAGAAATACTAACAGATTTTTTAGGAAGTGATGTGGTATCAATTTATATTTATAATAAAGAAAGAAATACCTTTAG
>NZ_CAMQXC010000172.1 GCF_947038635.1 uncultured Cetobacterium sp.
GCTATCTGGTATTATATTTTCGAGCTTGAGAAAAAAATAATTTAAGGAGACACGATGAAAAAAAAGGAAACACTTTTAGCAACCGCATTTTTGATGCCCGCTTTAACCATTTTTACAATTTTTATTTTCTATCCTATTTGTAAAACTTTCTATTTAAGTTTTTTTCAATGGAATATGATTAGTAAAAATAAAAAATTTATTGGATTTGAAAATTATATAGATATATTAACAGAAAGTAGTACTCATAAATCCTTAATAAATACATTTATATATATAGGTCTATTAATTGTATTTAACTTTATATTGCCATATATTATTGCATATATTCTAGCCTTTTTAGTGAATAGATTTAAAGGATTTTATCGAACTATGTTCTTTTTTCCTAGTATAATCTCATTAGTTGTTGCATCCCTTGTTTTTGTATGGGTATTCAATCCCATGATTGGACCTATATCAAAGTTTTATGAGTTTTTTAATTTAAAACCTCAATTTTGGCTAAAAACTAATGGATTAGTAATGATTTTAATAACCCTTATAACAGCTTGGAAAATATTTGGATATAACTTAATTCTTTTATTAGCTGGAATACTTGAAGTTCCTACTGAACTTATAGAAAGTGCTAAACTTGATAAAGTTTCAAACTTACAAATATTTCTTTATATAGTTATTCCAATGACCTCATCAACCGCTTTATATGTTATGGTTATGACAATCGTATATGGATTACAACAGGTATTTGTTCCTATAAATGTCTTAACTCAAGGTGGACCAAATAATGGTAGTACAAACCTTGTGTATAGTATTTATCAATATGCATTTACTTTTTTTCAAACAGGAAGAGCCTCAGCACTTTCTGTTATAACAATGCTTTTCTTCTTTATATTAATCTCTATAAAGATTAAAGTTTTAGAAAAAGGAGTTTATTATGAAAATTAAAGAAAGTAAATGGCATATCTTATTTTTACTAATTATAGGAGTTCAAATTTTTCCTCTTATATATATGTTATCAATCTCTTTTAAAAGCATGGATCAAATTTTCGCAGATCCTTTAAGAATAATTCCCAAAGTTATAACTTTTAGAAATTATTCTTATATATTTGAAAATGTAGATATTTTAAGATATATATGGAATACATTTTTTATATCTACTGCTATAACTTTTGGAAAAATTATCACGAGTATTTTAGCTGGGTATATTTTAACTTTTAAAAATTTTAAGGGTAAAAAAATCTTAATTTTTCTAATTTTAGGGACTCTATTTGTTCCTTTTACAGTAACTATGATACCTAATTATCTTATGATTTCTGAGATTGGACTTTTAAATTCAAGCTTAGGAGTTATTCTTCCTCAATTAGCTGATGGAATGGGGATATTTATGATTATACAAAATATGAAAGGAATCCCTAAATCTATTCTTGAAGTAACTAAATTAGATAAAATTAAAGAAACTAAAGTTTTATATTATATTATTTTACCAATGATTAAAAATTCTATTATATCTATGGGAATACTATTTTTTATAAACTCATGGAATGAGTATTTTTGGCCTTTATTAATTTTAAGTGAAAAGAAAAACTACACACTATCTTTAGCTCTTCAGATGTTTATAAGTTCTGAAGGTGGAAATGACTGGGGTGTAACAATGGCGATTGCAGCATTAACAATTATATTTCCAATTATTATGTATGCATTCTTCCAGAAAAAAATAATGACAAGTTTTGTAAAATCAGGAGTAAAAGGATAGGTAAATATGAAAGAAATTAAATTTAAAAATGTATCAAAAAGTTATGGGGATACAAAAATTGTAAATAATTTGAATTTAACAATAAATGCTGGTGAAAGATTAGTTTTATTAGGACCATCTGGATGTGGTAAAAGTACAACTTTAAGAATGATTGCTGGCTTAGAAGAGATTACATCAGGAGATATATTATTTGAAGATAAAAAAATCAATGATGTAGAAGCTGGTGATAGAGATATTGCAATGGTATTTCAAAACTATGCCCTATACCCCCATCTTACAGTATGGGATAATATAACATTTGGTCTAAAGATGAATGGAGTAGACAAAACTGAAATTAATACAAGAACAATGGAGGTCATAAAAATATTAAATCTTCAAGGATTAGAAAAAAGATATCCTAAAGAATTATCTGGAGGACAAAGACAAAGAGTAGCTCTTGGTCGTGCTGCTGTAAAAAATTCTGATTTTTTCTTGTTAGATGAACCTTTATCAAATTTAGATGTTCAACTTAGAAACTCATCTAGAGAAGAACTTATAAAGTTACATGAAATAAATAGACCTACATTTATTTATGTTACTCATGATCAAATTGAGGCCATGACAATTGGTCATAGAATAGCAATTTTAAATAAAGGAGACTTACAGCAAATAGATACCCCTGAAGAAGTTTACAATAATCCAGCAAATATATTTGTAGCAAAATTTATTGGAACTCCATCTATGAATATCTTAACAGGTAAAATTGTTAATAAAAAACTTTATATAAATGATAAATGCATATCTAGTAATGAAAATGTTATACCTAATTTAAACAACAGAAGCTTAATATATATTGGTATTAGACCTGAACATATTTTAGTTCACACCGAAGATGCTTTCAATAGAATTCAAGGAGAAGTAACAAGAGTCGAAAATTATGGAAATCAAAAATGTGTCTCAGTTTCTATTGGAAATGAAAATATAAAGGCATCTATAAAAAATGACCAAGATATTAAAAAAAATCAAAAGATTTACTTAGAAATCAATATAGCAAAATGTAGCTATTTTGATATTAAAACAAAGAAAAATTTAAAAATGGAGGCATAATTTTGAAGAAAAATTTTTTAAGAGGAATTATTTTAGGAAGTCTATTTTTAGTAGGATGTGGAAAAGAAGAAAAAACTACAGTATCGAACAAACCTATAGAAATTGAATATTGGCATGTTGCATCTGAAAGTTTTGGTGGTGGAACAATAAAAGAACTCGTTCAAAATTTTAATGAAAAGAACTCTGACATAAAAGTTATAGAAAAATTTAATCCCGATATGTATAAAGGACTAACACAAAATCTACAAGTAGCCGTAGCTGCTAGAAAGAAGCCTGCTATTGTTCAAATGGGATATTCGTATTTAAACTATGCAAATGATAATTTTGATTATGTAACAGCTCAAGAAATTATAGAGAAATATTTTCCTGAAGATAAAAATTATTTAAATAATAATTTTTTATCAAATATATTAGAAC
>NZ_CAMQXC010000173.1 GCF_947038635.1 uncultured Cetobacterium sp.
ATTTGAGTCTATATCGTATGGAGCATGATTACTTAAAGTAAAAATTGTTGCAAAAAATGGCTTCTTTATATTATTTAAATAATCGATAGATTTTTCAAATAATTTATCATCTGGTACTCCCCATTTAATAGTTTTATCATCTTTTGAAAAATTTCTTTCGTCTACTATATTATCTACACCATTTAACTTTAAAAACCCAGCCATATTATCAAATTCAGCGTCGCCACCGTATATAAATGACGTTTCATAACCTCTTTCTTTTAAAATCTTTGGTAAAGAAAAAAATGCTTTTTGACCTGCTGTAAATTCTTTAGTTACAGAAATTACTTTGGGCGATGGATATGAAACTGTAACAGATGCTATACCTCTATTAGATCTCGTTCCCGTAGCATAAAAATTATTAAATAAAACTCCTTCTTTTGCTAATTTATTAAAATTAGGTGTTAAATCTATTTGAGCTCCTTGAACTCCAATATATTTTGACATAAAGCTTTCCATTAATACAATTACGACATTATAATTTTTCTGATTTTTTTTTGTATCTGTTATTCTTAATAATGGATTTTTATCAGAAATATATTGAGCTTGTTGATCTTCTACTATTTCTCTTATATTATATTTAAGTTCATCTATTGAAAAAGTTCTTTCTAATGCTCTTCCCTTTCTTTGCTCTTTTTTTAAATTATAATAAGATCTTCCTAAAGAAAAAACAGGATTTATAGCAAATTGATTCATATATGAATATTCTGAATAGTACCCTCTTCCCCAGTCTAAAACTGCCTCTGAAAATCCTCCTCTTGATGAAAATACTCCCAATGTTATAATGACTAAAATAGATACTATAGCTTTTAAATTTGAAAAAAAATCAAACTTTAAATTCAAATTTATTTTTTCTAAATTTTTTTTAGTTAACTTTATAAAGCCTAATGTTAAAATAAAAATAATTGACAAATTTGTTACAGGGTTATAATCGTTTCCTGAAAAAAATGTAGCTATTATTTCATTTGTATCTCCAAAATAGTTTAAAATAGATGAATTGACATTAAAGCCAAATTCTCTAAAATATTCAACATTTCCAAAACTTAAAGAACAAATAATTAAAAATAAAATGCTAGTTGGAATCATATAAATATTCTTTGCCATTTTATAATTTTTTTTATTTAGAATATAAAAAATTATAAATAAAAGTGATGTAATTACAATAAAACTACCAATAATAGAATTATCGAAAATCCATCCAATTTTAAAGCCTTCATAAACTATTTCCTTTGGAATTTTTATCTCCTTTGGAAAAGTTCTATACAAAAAATAAATTCTACTGATTACCATCATAAAATAAAGATAAACATACTGCTTTATAAAAAACTTTAAAATTATAAAACAGTTATTTTGATTGTTTTTTAACATAAAATAAACCTCGCTCATAATTAATTGAGTATAAATTTTAACATTTTTTTTATATTAATACAAGTTTTCTAGTCTTTCTTGAATCCTTGTAAAAAAGTATGTATCATTTATTTAAAAATCATGATAAAATTAGAGCATTGCGTATCGTAAAAAAAATATTAATTAAATATATTAGGAGTTAAATTTTATGAGTATTTTAGATGTTAAAAACGTAAGTCATGGATTTGGTTCTAGAGTTATTTTAGAAAATGCCTCTTTCAGACTTTTAAAGGGTGAACATGTTGGATTGGTAGGAGCCAACGGAGAAGGAAAATCTACATTTTTAAATATTATTACTGGTAAACTTATGCCTGATGAAGGACAAGTTTCTTGGTGTAATCATATCACTACAGGATATCTTGATCAGTATAGTACTTTAGAAAAAGGAAAAACAATTAGAGATATCTTAAAATCTGCTTTTGCTCATATGTTTGAGTTAGAACAAGAAATTATGGATCTTTATACAAAAATGGGAGATTGTACTCCTGAAGAAATGGATACAATTTTAGAAGAGGTTGGAGAAATCCAAAGTATTCTTGAAGGAGCTGATTTTTATAATCTAGATTCTAAAATTGAAGAATATGCTGCTGGATTAGGTTTACTTGATATTGGATTAGAAAGAGATGTTTCTGAACTTTCTGGTGGTCAAAGAGCTAAAATACTTTTAGCTAAAGTTTTATTAGAAAATCCTATGATTCTAATTTTAGACGAGCCTACAAACTTCCTAGATGAAGATCATATAACTTGGCTAAAAAATTTCTTAAAAAGCTATGAAAATGCTTTTATTTTGGTTTCACATGATATTCCATTTTTAAATGAAGTTACAAATGTTATATATCATATTGAAAATGCAGTTTTAACTAGATATACTGGTGACTACTATTATTTTAGAGAGATGTATGAATTGAAAAAAAGACAAATAGAAGCAGCTTATAAGAAACAGCAAAAAGAAATTGCTCATCTGGAAGATTTTATAGCTAGAAATAAAGCTAGGGTTGCTACAACAAACCTAGCTAAAGATAGACAAAAAAAATTAGACCGTATGGAAATTATTGAAATTGCTAGAGAAAAACCTAAACCAATTTTTGGATTTAAAACTGCTCGTACACCATCTAGAGAGATTATTACTGTAAAAGATCTTGTTATTGGATATAATGAACCTTTAACAAAACCACTTAATTTTACAATAGAACGTAATCAAAAAATTGCTATAAAAGGTGTTAATGGTTTAGGTAAATCTACACTTTTAAATACAATTTTAAAAAGAATTAAATCTTTATCTGGAGAGATTGAACATGGACAGTTTTTAGAAATTGGTTATTTCAAACAAGAAGAAGAAAGTTCTTCTACAACTGCTTTAGATGAATTCTGGAACGAATTCCCTGGACTAACTAATGCTGAAGTTAGAGCAGCCCTTGCTAAATGTGGTTTAACTACAGATCACATTACAAGTCAGATGCGTGTTCTATCTGGAGGAGAAAATGCAAAAGTTAGACTTGCTAAAATCATGAACCGTGAAATTAATTTCTTAATTTTAGATGAGCCTACAAATCACTTAGACGTAGACGCAAAAGAAGAATTAAAAAGAGCAATTAAAGAGTTTAATGGAACAGTATTAATGGTAAGCCATGAGCCTGATTTTTATATGGATGTTGCTACTGAAATTTGGAATGTTGAAGATTGGACAACAAAAATAATTTAATAT
>NZ_CAMQXC010000174.1 GCF_947038635.1 uncultured Cetobacterium sp.
CATGTTGTAAGTTTTATAATGTTGTTGATAGCGGCAATAATTATAATAGTTATTAATAAAAAATCAGGGAGTGATAAATAATGAAAAAAATCTTAGGAATACTATTAATGGTTTCAGTTTTATTTGGAGGGTGTTCAAGTTTGACAACAAAAAATAAAAGATTAGTAGGGAAAGAGTATATTTTAATTCAAGAAAACTCTATTCCAAATGTACTAATAGGGTTTGATGAACATAATTTTTATGGATTCTCTGGATTAAATAATTACTTTGGAAGATATGAGAAAAAAGGAAATAAAATTAAGTTAGAAAAATTAGGATCAACTCTAATGGCTGGTTCAGATAAAGTTATGAAAATGGAGTCTGAATATTTAGAAAAATTAGATACAGTTCAAACATTTAAAGTAGAAAATGATATACTGATTTTTAACTTAAAAGATGGATCTACCTTACAATATAAGGAAAATAAAAAAGTTGACAAAAAATTAAAATAATGATATAAGATAATATCAAAATAAAAAATATCCAAGGGAAATATTATTTCTATAGAAAATTGGATTAAGTTAAGGCGAAATTTTTTTTTTCGCCTTTTTTTTTTCGATTTTTATAAAATAAACGGAGGATATTTATGAAAGAAACTAAGTATGTATTTGTAACAGGAGGAGTTGTATCATCTTTAGGAAAAGGAATTACAGCAGCATCCCTAGGAAGGTTATTAAAAGAAAGAGGATATAGTGTAACTATTCAAAAATTTGATCCATATATAAATATAGATCCAGGAACAATGAATCCTTATGAGCATGGAGAAGTATTTGTAACAAACGATGGCGCTGAAACAGATTTAGACTTAGGTCATTATGAAAGATTTTTAGATGAAAATTTAACAAAATATAATAATATAACAACAGGTAAAGTATATGAAGCTGTAATCAACAAAGAAAGAAAAGGTCAATATTTAGGAAAAACTGTTCAAGTAATTCCACATATAACAAATGAGATAAAATCTAAAATAGAGTTAGTAGGAAAAGAAAATAATTCAGATATAGTGATAACAGAGATTGGAGGTACAGTTGGAGATATTGAATCCACACCTTTTTTAGAAGCTATAAGACAATTTAAATACGATGTAGGAAGAGATAATGTTTTATATATACATGTGACGCTTCTACCATATTTAAAGGCTGCTGGAGAATTAAAAACAAAACCATCTCAACATTCAGTAAAAGAGCTAATGAGTTTAGGAATAAGACCAGATATTTTAGTTTGTAGAACAGAGCATCCTATAAGTTTGGATATAAAAAGAAAATTGTCAATGTTTTGTGATATTGATGAGGATGCAGTGATAGAGGCTCCAGATGCTAATACAATTTATGAAGTACCACTTATAATGGAGGAGAATGGTTTAGCTAATGTTGCATGTAAAAAATTAGGAATTGAAAATCAAAAACCAACTTTAAAAATTTGGAAAGAAATTGTAAGAAAAATTAAGCAACCAACTGATAAAATAAAGTTAGCTGTTGTAGGAAAATATATTGAATTAAAAGATGCATATATAAGTATAAATGAATCTATAGAGCATGCAGCATATGAACTTGGATTAAAAGCCGAAATTCATTATATTCAAGCAGAAGATTTAGATATAAAGATTTTAGAACAGTTTAATGGAATATTAATTCCTGGTGGATTTGGAGATAGAGGAGTTCAAGGTAAGATAGATGCAATAAAATTTGCAAGAGAAAATAAAATTCCATTTTTAGGTATTTGTTTAGGAATGCAAAGTGCAGTAATTGAATTCTCTAGAAATGTTTTAGCTATGAAAACAGCGAATTCTACAGAATTTGATAAAGATACAAAATTTCCAGTTATAGATATTTTATTAGATCAAAAAAATATTGAAAATTTAGGTGGAACAATGAGATTAGGAACTTATCCATGTAAATTAGAAAAAGATAGTTTAGCTTATGAGTTATATCAAGAGGAACTTATATATGAAAGACATAGACATAGATATGAATTTAATAATATTTACAAAGAGATAATTCAAAAAAACGGTCTAAAGATATCAGGAACATCTCCAGATGGAACTTTAGCAGAAATTGTAGAGTTATCTAAAGAGTTGCATCCATTTTTTATAGCGGGGCAGTTTCACCCAGAATTTAAAAGTAGACCAGGAAAACCACACCCGCTATTTTTAGGATTTGTAAAAGCTATTTATAAAAGAGAAAGTAATTAGTTAAGAGAAATTTTTCTAGAATTTCCTCTAATATCAACCTCAATAATTTTTTCAATAGTTCCAGCTCTATGACCAATTAAGTAGTTTGTCATATTAGCTGCTGAACATGAATGATTAGGGATAATTTCAATTTTATCACCAATTTTAAGGGTCGTAGGGCCCTCTTTTTTTACTTTTGCCACTTCTTCAGATAAACCAATAACAGTAAGTTCAGGATGATTTTTAACAATCCCAAATCCTTTTGTTAAAGAGTTTCCATGAGCTCCTTGATCAAGTCCTAAACATTTGCTACCGCAATCAAGAATAAATAAATCTTCAGATGGATGAGAAACTACAGTTGCTAAAACAGTTAAAGCACAATCTTTTTCTTCTGCAGCACCTAAAGCTACTTGAATAGCATCAAAGAATACATAGTTTCCAGGTCTAGAAACTGTTATTTCTTTAGATTTTATGGCATTTTCAAAAGTTGGAGTAGTTCCAGTAGCCACAAATTCAACAATAGCACCATTTTCCACTAAAAGATTTTTAGCCAAAGTCATTATATTAATCTCTTTTTCTGTGATTTCATTAACATGATCTTTTGAAAAACCATATACTTGACCAGTGTGAGTAGAAATACCTTTGAAAACAAGATTAGGGTATTTTTGTAATGAATTATATAAATTAACACTTTCTTCAGGTGAAACACCAAATCTGTTTAATCCACTATTTATTATAATTTGGTAATTAATTGTGTTTGTACCTAATTTTTTTGAAAGTTCAATTGCAGGAATTTCATTATCAAAAGCAACAAATAATTCGCACTGTTTAATTTTATCTCAATATTTTAAAATTTTGTTTTCAATAGTGCTATGC
>NZ_CAMQXC010000175.1 GCF_947038635.1 uncultured Cetobacterium sp.
GGGCAGCCCCCTGGGAGGATAGGAAGTTGCCAATCTTTTTTATTTTTTGTAAAAAAAATGCTTATAGTAGCATTTTTATTGCAACTATAAGCCCTAATAAAACGACAACAGTATTAAATATTTTTTGATTCATTATTTTTAAAAGTTTTTTAGCTAAGAATACACCTATGAAGATTGTTGGTATAGCAATTGAGCCTCGAGTAATAGTAAACATATTTATATTTTTGAATATAAATATATACATAAAAAGTTTTATTATATTGATAACAGTAAAAAACACAGCTCTTGTTCCTATGAAGTCCTCCTCCTTTTGCTTATAACTAAGCAAATACACATTAAATATAGGACCAGAAACATTTGCTAGATATGACGAAGCACCACCAAAAATTCCAAATAACCAGGAAAGTTTTGTTAATTTATGTTCGTATTTTTTAAGAAAAAATAGAATGCTAGCAAAAACAATAATCGATGCAATAATTTTTCTAAAAATATCTTCAGATATAGAGTTTGCAAAAATAGATGCCACAGTCATTCCGATAACAGAAAAAGGTATAAGTTTTAAAACAATTTTTTTATCATAATTATTTCTATATAAATATGAAACGTATAAATCTGCAATTAAAAATGGAATAAACATAATACCATTCCCTAATTTTGAACCATAGATAGAGATTAAAATTGGAGAAAATAAAATAGCAGTAGACATTCCCATTAAACTAAATCCCATTCCAACGCCAGCAATTAACATGAGTAAAATTTCAAAAGTATCCATAATTCCTCCTAAAGTGATATATGAATAAGAATAAATATAAATATAATACCACCTAAAATTTTATGACTTTTAAGTGTAATTTTTTTATATTTTATAGGAACTTTTTTCATAATAAAAGGAAGTGTTCCTAAAATCCAAAATAAACTTAAAAGAAGAATACCGCTAATTCCAGTATATTTTTTCAATACTAAAGGATATGCAAAAGCCATACTTAAACCATGTATTGTACCTAGAATTATAGTTGTTATACCTAAAATCTTGTGTAACTGAATATGACTTAATTTGCCATTAAGAATTTTATTTAAAAACTCTTTATATTTATAATTAAGAATAAAAACAGTTACAGTTAAAATTGCTGAAGTAAAAGCTAATGAACCAATAAATTTAATAATATCTTTTAAATCCATAAAAATCCCTCCCAACTACTTAATATAAATTATATTCTGAATAAACTAAAAAATCCTTTATAAGAGTGATATAATATATAAAAAAAGAAAAGGAGAATCTATGAGAAAAGTTATATTTTTAGATAGAGATGGAACAATAAATGTAGAAAAATCATATCTATATAAATGGGAAGATTTTGAATTTGAAAAAAATGCAATTGAAGGATTGAAAGAATTAAAAGATTTAGGCTATGAATTTATTGTTGTTACAAATCAATCAGGTATAGGAAGAGGTTATTATACTGAAGAGGATTTGATAAATTTAAATAATGAGATGACAAAAAAATTAAAAGAGTTTGGTATAAATATTTTAGAGTGTTTTTATTGTCCTCACCATCCAGAAAAGGGAATAGGAAAATATAAAGTTGATTGTAGTTGTAGAAAACCTAATCCTGGGATGTTATTAGAAGGAATAAAAAAATATAATGTAGATATAGAAAATTCTTTTATGATTGGAGATAAAAAAGGAGATTTAGAAGCTGGAAAAAAAGCAGGTCTAAAATCAATTTTAGTTTTAACTGGTTATGGAAAAAAAATAGAAGATGAGATTAAGAAAGAATATAAAATAGCAAAAGATCTTTTAGAGGTTGCCGATATTTTAAAAAAATAAAAAAACTGGATATAATCCAGTTTTTTTATATAAAAATCTTTATTAAAATAATTGCTATAATAATTTGACTTAATCCAACTAACAAACCATAAAGAGATGCTTTAGGTCCTTGTTTAATAAGTTCACTAATATTTACTCTCATACCGATACCAGCAAGAGCAACTATTTCAAATTTAGAAGAAATTAGTTTAAAAGTTTTAGATACTTCACCAGGAATTAATCCAAAACTAAATAATATACAAAGAATAAAAAACCCTATGATGTACCAAGGTACAGATATTTTACTTTTCTTTTTGCTATAAGCTTCTTCCTCTAAAGCAAACTCAGTATCCATTTCTAACTCTTTATTATTAAACTCTCTAGATAACCAAAGAACAACAATAACTAAAAATACAATTCTTACAATTTTAAAAATAGTTGCCATTTCAAGAACATTATGATTAACCATACTTCCTGCTGCAATAACTTGACCAACTGATTGTAAAATACCACCAAGAAGTGCTGAAGTTTGTAAAGTTTCAAAATTATATAGATAGTTAGCTATAGGAATTAAAGCAAACATAAGTAGAGTACCAGTTAAATTAACAATTGTAATAGAGATACCTTTATCATTATCTTCAGCATTTATTACAGGAGAACTAGCTCCAATAGCTGACGATCCACAAACAGCATTTCCACTTGCCATAAGAGCTCTAAAGTGTTTAGAGAATCCAAGCTTTTTACCTATAAACATAGTTAAAGCAATAGTTAAAGCCATTTGTAAAAGAATAAAAGCTATTCCAGAAAATCCAAGTTGTAAAATAGTATTAATACTTAAGGTTCCACCTAATAAAACAATAGAATATGAAAGTAAATCACTTTCCGAAAATTTAGAACCAGGAGCAAAAATAGTTGATTTAGCAAAAGTGTTTCCAGCTATAAGTCCTAAGAAAATAGCAAGGGGAGCTCCACCTATGCTTGGGACAAATTTCCCAAGAAAAACTCCAAGCTGTGCAATCAAAATACAAAGTAGTAGGCCAGGAATTATCTTCTTAGCAGAATTAAATATACTCAAAATAAAAAACCTCCTAAAATATATTGTTACTTAAGTTACAATATAACATAAATTTGTATAAATTAATAGCTTTTTTTGAATCATGGGTCAAATTTTTCAGATGTGGTCTATAAATTGACTAATAAATCTAATTATGGTAATATATTGAGTAACAAATAAGCACAATAAAGCTAGGAAGGACGTAAGGATGTTTGGAGATTT
>NZ_CAMQXC010000176.1 GCF_947038635.1 uncultured Cetobacterium sp.
GATTTTAACATTTCAATAGAAAACTTAAATAGTGAGTTAGCTCAATATTTAAAAAATAATTTAGAAACTAAAGATATTAATCTATCTGTTTTAGGATGTTATATAAATATGGGAAATCCTGATAATAACATAAGACACCAAGAGATTGAAAAATTCAAATATCATTTAGATTTCTCTAAAAACTTTCCGGGATGTATCGTTGGAACCGAAACTGGTTGCTTAACTACAGACTATACACACACGCCATTAAATGATACTCAAGAAGCTTTTAATATTTTTCTAGATACTTTAAATGAAATAGTTAAACATGCTGAAAAAACTCAAACTTTAGTAGCTATTGAAGGAGTTTCAAAAGATATTATATCGACTCCTGAAAAAATGAACCTAGCCTTAAAAACTGTTGTATCTAGTCATTTAAAAGTTATATTTGATCCTGTTAATTTTTTAAATATAACTAATTTCCATAACCAAAAGAATATAATAGAAAAATCTTTCGAACTTTTTGCTGATAAAATTGCAATAATTCACTTAAAAGATTTCAAAGTAGAAAATAATATTTTTAAAATTGTTCCTATTGGAGAAGGAAGTTTTGATATAGATACTTTAATGAAATGTATCAAAAAATATAACTTAGAGGTTGATATCTTATTAGAGAATTCTACTATTGAATCTGCAAAGAAATGTATTCATTTTGTAAAAAATTCATATAAAAATAATTAAAACATTAAACAATATTTATTAAAATAAAGAGGGGGAGACAAAATGTCCAAAAAAATTATTTTATTATTAGCAAGTATTTTATCTGCAGGAACTTTTGCAGCAACAATTGAAATCGGTTTTGAAAATGAGCAATATGATGATAAAGGTACAAATAACTACAACAGAAGCGATGTATTTATGCCTTATGTTAGTGGAAGTTTTAATCCGCTAGAAGGATCTAAATTAAAAATCGATTTTAAGTATATGTATCAAGATCAATATGGAAAAGAAAGAGCTGAAGGTACAAATGCTAGATTTAAAACTCAAAGAGATAGATTTGAAATGTTTGCAAGTGGCTATAGTTATAAAAATGGAGACTTCGCTTTTAATCCTAAAGTTGGTTTCAGATATGAGCAGTGGTCTATAAATGATAACTCTTTAAGCAATCAAACGAAAAGAAATCTTAGTCTAAGATTTTTTCCAGATATGAACTACAAGATAACTAACACTACTAATCTTTATTTAAGTGGATTTACAGGTCCACTATTTACTGAAACAAAGCAAGAATCTAGAAAAGATTCAAGCTATAAAAAAGGAGATTTAGATACTAATTATTACTATGGTGATTGGTACCAAGAAGTTCAGTTAATTGGAATTAGACAAACTCTTCCTAATAAAGATTCTATCTGGGCATCGCTTTATAATGAATATAAATATCTTGAGCACTCATCTGAATATATACGTTGGCAATTAAGAGGAGGATATAACTGGGGAATAACTGATAAGTTAGCTATCAATCCATTTATTAGATATGATTTACATTACGAAGAAAAAGGAAAAGAATCCTCTTCTTTAAGTGGAAGTAATAATGGCAAAACAAGAGATAAAGATGAAACTAGAATTGGTACAACATTTAGCTACAAATTTGATCCTACATTAACATTGATAGGAGAAGTTTACTGGCAATCTGCTAAAAACATATCATATGATGGAAAAAAATCTGATGATAAAGACAGAATGTTTTACAAACTTGGTTTAAGAAAAGCTTTTTAATTATTTTATGGAATTTAGCGATAAAAAAAGACCTCTTTGTTAAAGAGGTCTTTTTTTATTAATGAATTATTTTTTTTCCATTTTCCTCTGGTTCTTTTCCAGATAAATGAACTATTTTATTTACCGCTAATTCTGCATATTTATCTAATATTGCAGGTAAATCTGAATTTTCAACTAGCTCTATATATGCAGAATCCTCTTTAATTTTAGGAGCTACTCTATATTTTTTATCACCAATCATTTCTATTTCAAAATCACCATTGAACTCTCCATAAATAGGATCTAAGCTAGGCTCAATCTCTTTTACCATATCAGCTACTATCATTGAGAATATTTTTTTAACATCTTCAGCTCCTTGGGCTTTAGACATTCTTACTTTATAATCTCCCCAATATTTATTTTCTACCTCTGAAAATGATTTTTTGTATGCCATTTTTTTACCTCCTCAACTCTTGTTTTTACAGGTTTATATTTTTATCTACGCTAACGTATTAACTCTTCCTTTTTTCTTTTATTTTTTTATATATAAATATAAAATATACTAAAAAGAAAAAACCTGCACTCCAATTTATGACTAAAATTCCTATCCAAATCCCTTGAACACCTTGAAAAATTTTTACTAATATAGGAAAGCACAATATAGGCATTAAAAATTGACGGTATATTCCTATTAAAATCGAAAATTTAGGATATTTTAATCCTCTCAAAATAGCATCACATATATTTATTAAAATGTATGAATTAAAAGTAAATCTCTCTATTGAAAAATAACTAACTCCATATTCTATAACTTCTAAATTCTTAGTAAATACATTAAATAAATAGGGTAATAAATAACTTATACTTAACATTCCTACAGTCATTATTATAATTCCATAAAGCATTGTTTTAATAAAAACTTGTTTTATTCTATCAAATTTTTTTGCACCAAAACTTTGACCAGTTATACTTAAAGCAGCACTATTTAAACCAATTGCTGGTAATAATATTAATTGCTCTATACGAGTTGATATTCCATACGATGCAATAGCTGAGCTTCCTCCAACTTTTTGTATATAATGATTTATCACAAAAACTCCTACAGCTATTGTCATCATATTAAAACTTGCTGGCAATCCTTGATTTAAAATATCCCCTATATTTTTTATGCTTGGAATTTTTATATTATAATTTTGTTTCAAAATTAAGGGAGAATTTTTCACCTTAAAATACAAATACACACTTCCTACTAATTGTATTAATACTGTCGCTATTGCCACGCCATCTGTTGTTGTTTTTAAAATAAATATAAAAAATGGATCCAATATTATAT
>NZ_CAMQXC010000177.1 GCF_947038635.1 uncultured Cetobacterium sp.
AATAAATATAGTAAATATTTTTAAAAAACTTTTCATTTTATCCCCCTTCTATTTATGCTATACTTTTATCAGTATGACATATTTATTTATTTTTTTCAAAATAATATCTCAAATTGTATTACTACACTTTAGGAGGCACAATGAATATTCTTTTTAAAAACTTTAAAGTTGAAAATGAAAATTTTATATATATTCCTCTTTATATCTTTTTAAAAGATAAAATTGAAAAAAGAGAAGTTTCTTATAAACTTCCCTCAATTAGAAAAGTAGCTAATTTTTTAAATATTAGTTCTAATACTGTAGCAAAATCTTATTTAGAGTTAGAAAAAATTAATTATGTAAAAACTATTAAAGGAAGTGGTGTTTTTATTAATAAAAATATTTTTTCTGAAAAAAATACCTCTTCTTTAAACTTAGAAAACGATGATAATTTTAATATAATAAAAACTTTAAAAATTGATTTTATTAATTCTACACCTAATTATAGCTACCTTCCAGTTAATGATATTAAATATGCTATCAACTATATCTTAGATAGAGATCAAGAACTTGCATTAATTAATGAAGGTCCTTTTGGAAGTTCTGAATTACGTGAATCTATTAAAAATTCTTTAATTAACTTAAATATTACTTGTAATACTGAAAATATTCATATACTTTCTGGAGCACAGCAAGGAATAGATTTAATTTCTAAAACTTTAGGGTTTTCTAAAGCTCATATAGCCATTGAAAATCCAACCTACTTAGGTGCTTTAAAATCTTTTAAAAATCAAGATTTTATTATACATCCTATTAATGTAGAAGATGATGGTCTTAATATTTCTCAATTAAAACAATTACTTTTAGAAACTAAAATAAAATTTATTTATCTTATGGCTAATTTTCAAACTCCTACTGGTGTTAATATTTCTCAAAAAAAAAGATTACAACTTTTAGATCTTTCTAAAAAATTTGATTTTTATATAATTGAAGATGATTCTGCTTCTGATTTATATTATTCTGATAGAGCACCTATCCCTTTAAAAGTATTAGATGTAGAGGAGCGTGTTATTTATATTAAAAGTTTTTCTAAGATATTTATGCCTGGCTTTAGATTAGGATTTATTCTTGTTCCTGAAAAACTTTTAACATCTTTTTTAAATAACAAAATATTATCTGATTCTAGTACCTCTACTTTATATCAAAAATCATTTGCTTTTCTTTTAGAAAAAGGATTAATTGAAAAACATATGAATCTTTGTAGAAAGAATTTTAAATCTATTCAAGATTCTATTGTAGAAGAACTAAAAAAAATTCCAGATATTAGTTTTATAATTCCATCTGGAGGTTGCTCTATTTGGATAAAACTACCAAGAAATATTTCCTCTCTAAGTATTTATAATAAATTATTAATTAATAATGTTGGGATAGTTCCTGGTAGTAATTATGGTTTTGATAATTTCATAAAATTAAATTTTTCAAGAATCAATCAAAAAGATATAAATATTGGAATTTCTCTTCTAAAAGAAACTATTGAATTCTTTATAAATTTAGATATATAAAAAACATCAAAGGTAATTTTATATTATTACCTTTGATGTTTTTTTTAATTTTTTATTAAATTTTTATATAGTGTTATTGCATAATGTGTTTTAAAATCATTTGTTATATTTTCTACTTTTTCAAGATTTTCCCACACTACTTCTAAATCTTCACCTTCATCTAATTGCTTCTCATAAATTTTTTCTTTTTCTGTTTTTAACTTTAATATATATACATATAATTCTTCAGAGGTATATCCTGGCGAAAGAATTAATGGTGTTTGAGGTATATATATTAATTCGAAACTTTCAAACATATATCCAGTTTCTTCTCTAACTTCTCTTGCTAAAGTTTGAATTGGATCTTCGTTATTTTCAATTATTCCAGCCGGTATTTCTAAAAGTTTGCCAGAAACTCCTGGTCTATATTGTTCTACTAATAAAACTTTATCCTCTTCAAAGTTTAAAATTAAAGCTGCAATAGCATTAGGTTTATCTAAAAACTCTAATTGAATATCTCTTGTTGGATGTTTTTCTATCTTCACTTTTAAAAATCTTAAATCGTTTATTTTCATATTACTCTCCTATAATTCTAGCAAATTCTTTTGGAGTTGGTGATACGAAACTCATCTCTTTATTTGTTACAGGGTGTTTTATTTTTAACGTATGTGCATGTAATCCTAATCTTTTTAGAATATTTGTTTGTGCTCCATATTTCTTATCACCAACTACTGGATGACCCATGTCACTCATATGTACTCTAATTTGATTTTTTCTTCCAGTTTCTAAAGAAGCTTTTAAATATGTATACTTCCCTTTTACTTTTTCAACTTTATAATTTGTAATTGCTAATTTTCCACCATTTTTATCATCTTTTACTGAATAAGTTACAAAAGCTTTATTATCTTTTAAGTATGATTTAATTTGTCCTTTTTTCTCTTTAACAACACCTTCAACTATAACAGCATATTCTCTTTCTAAAACAAGAGTGTCCCAATTATCTTGAAGCTCTGTCTTTATTTTTTCTGATTTAGCAAAAATCATTACACCTGATGTATCTTTATCTAATCTATGAACAATAAATATTCTTTCTTTTTTATCCTTTGATTTCATGTAGTCCATTAAAAGTTTATATGCAGTTCTTTCATTACTTTTTTTATCTGTTGATATTGATAATAACCCTTCTTCTTTTTCAATTACAATTATATCATTATCTTCAAATAAAATTTTTATCCCTTTTGGAGTTTTATCATTTCTATTTTTATTCCAGTTTATTGTTATTTCATCTCCAGGGTTTAAAATTAAATTAAATTGTCTCTCTATTTTTCCGTTTACTCCAACTTGTTCTTTCGATAAAAGTGTTTTTATATTATTTTTACTTTGCTTTGATAAATTATCTATTAAAAATTTCATCAATTCACTTTTTTCAGTTACTTTAAATTTCATTATAATTACCTCTTTTTTTATTTCTATTATAACATATGTTTAATTTTATTGCGACAAATTGTCGTGTTTTAATTTTATTGCGACAAATTGTCG
>NZ_CAMQXC010000178.1 GCF_947038635.1 uncultured Cetobacterium sp.
GAATATAATAGAGAATATAATACTAATTACCAAATAGAAACTCTTACAAAAAACCAAGCTATTGAGATTACAGCTATATTAGCAAAAAAATATCGTATTAACGAGATTAAAGATAATTATTTTAAATTAATTGTCTTTGATACTATATTTAATACTGGTTACTTCAGTGGAAGTAGTATTTTACAAAGAAGTTTAAATCGGTATTATGGAACGAAAATAAAAGTAGATGGAATTATGGGAAGTCAAACTATAAATTTGTTAAATAAAGTTAAAGATTCTGAAAGGTTTATTCAAATATTTTTAAATGAGAGGTTAAGATATTATAAAAATCTCAAAGAGTGGGAAACTTATAAAAATGGATGGATATTAAGAGTTAATAATTTAAAAAATAAGAAACTATCTTAAAAATAGATAGTTTCTTATTTTTTTATCTTATAATAAAAAATATTTGCAAAAAATAAAAAAATAAAAAAATATTTGCAAAAAATAAAATAAAGATGTATAATCTTTTTAAATTTTTAATAGGGGGTAAAAAGAATGGTCCTATATATTTTAAAAAGAATTTTAACAACAATTTTTACACTTTTCTTAGTCATCACATTAACATTTTTTTTAATGAGACTCATGCCCGGAGGCCCTTTTGATGGGGAAAAGAATATACCTCCAAAAATCAAAGTAAAATTAGAACAAAAATTTGGATTAGATAAACCTTTAGGTGAGCAGTACATAGCATATATAAAAGATTTATCAAAGGGTGATCTAGGACCAAGTATGAAAAGAGAGGGAAGAACAGTAAACTGGATAATAGGATACTCATTTCCAACATCTGCAAAATTAGGTCTAGTAGCTGTGTTGTTATCTTTAGTTATAGGTATATCCTTAGGAATATTAGCAGCACTAAACTTTAATAAGTGGCCAGATTCACTTTGTATGCTACTTTCAACATTTGGTGTAACCATTCCGAGTTTCGTAATTGGAGTTTTCTTAATGTATATTTTTGGAGTAAAGTTGAAGTTATTTCCAATTGTTGGACTTAAAAGTTGGCAATCTTATATTTTACCGAGTGTGGCTTTATCAGGTTATTCAATAGCTTTTATAGCAAGGCTAACTAGATCGAAATTAATTGAAGTTATGAAATCAGATTATATAAGAACAGCAAGAGCAAAAGGTCTAAGTAGAGGAAGAATAATTATAAAACATGCTTTAAGAAATACTCTTATTCCAATAGTGACATATTTAGGTCCATTGGTAGCAGGGATATTAACTGGAAGTTTTGTTATTGAAAAAATATTTGCAATTCCAGGTTTAGGAAGTGAGTTTGTAACAACAATAACAAATAGAGATTATACAGTTATTTTGGGAGTAACTATTTTCTATAGTGCATTTTTAATGATTTGTAATCTTATTGTAGATCTACTTTATGTAGTTATTGATCCAAGAATTAAACTTGATAAATAGGGAGGAAGTATGACTTACAAAAATATAGAAGTAGATTTTGCTAATTTTAGAGAAGAGATATTTTCTTCTAAAGCTGTAAAATATACTAATACTGAAATTAAAGATGAGAATCCAGAATTAGATTTTACATTTGCCAGTGAAAACGAAAAAGTAAAAGAGGAGATAACTAGAAAAAGTTTTACTTTTGCTGAAGATGCTTGGAGAAAATTAAAACAAAACAAACTTTCAATAGCTGGATTAGTATTTATTATACTGATAACAACTCTTGCTGTAGTAGTTCCAATTTTTTCAAAATATAGTATCTTTGAAACAAACTTAAGTATGACAAATAGATTTCCAAGTGCAGCTCATTGGTTTGGAACTGACCAACTTGGAAGAGATATTTTTGTGAGAGTTATGTACGGGGCACGTTACTCTTTAGCAATTGCATTTATAGCATCTTTTTTAAATCTAATAATTGGAATTTTATACGGAGGAGTATCGGGATATTTTGGAGGAAGAGTCGATACTTTCATGATGAGAGTTGTAGATATTATATACTCCATTCCAATGACAATATATGTAATTTTAATTATGGTTACTTTTGAAAAAGGTGGATTTTTAAATATAGTTTTAGCACTAGCACTATCATATTGGATTGGAATGGCAAGAATAGTAAGAGGAGAGATTTTACAACTAAAACAGCAGGAGTATATTTTAGCTGCTAGAACACTTGGAGCTTCAAATAGAAGAATACTATTTAAACATCTTTTACCAAATAGTATGAGTTCAATAATAGTTACATTAACTTTACAAATACCATCAGCAATTTTTACAGAAGCATTTTTAAGTTTTATAGGTTTAGGAATCACTCCACCAGCAGCTTCTTGGGGAACGCTAGCAAATGATGCATTAGGTGGATTTAGATTATATCCATATCAATTAGTATTTCCAACTTTAGCAATATGTTTGACAATATTGGCATTTAATCTATTAGGGGATGGGTTAAGAGATGCATTAGATCCTAAGGTAAGGGGGTAGTTATTATGGAAAAGTTATTAGAAGTAAAAAATTTAAGAACATCTTTTGATACGCATCACGGAGAGGTACAGTCAGTTAGGGGAGTGACCTTTGACCTTTTAAAAGGGGAGGTTTTAGGAGTAGTAGGGGAATCGGGAAGTGGAAAAAGTATTACTATGATGAGTATAATGAAACTTCTTGAAGAAAATGGAAAAATAAAAGAGGGCGAAATAGTTTTTAAAGGGGAAAGAATTGATAATATAAATGAGAAACAGATGAATAAAATTAGAGGAAATACAATGTCAATGATATTTCAAGATCCTATGACATCGTTAAACCTTTTGATTCCAATAGGAAAGCAGATAATGGAAACACTTATTGTTCATAAAGGGATGAGCAATAGCGAGGCTTTTGAAAAAGCTGTGGAACTTTTAGATGCGGTGGGGATTCCTATGGGAAGAGCTAGAATGAATCAGTATCCACATGAGTTTTCAGGAGGAATGAGACAAAGAGTTATGATAGCTATGGCATTAGCTTGTAGTCCAGAGCTGCTTATAGCAGATGAACCAACAACAGCTTTAGATGTTACTATTCAAG
>NZ_CAMQXC010000179.1 GCF_947038635.1 uncultured Cetobacterium sp.
AAGTCAATAGCAGTAGATAAAAAATTTTAAAAAATAAAAAGGTATCTGTTTTATAAAATTATAAAACCAATACCTTTTAAAAGATTTTTTTAAATATCTATATTTTTTCCTTCTGCTATAACAAATTTTGGTGATGTTACAGATACAAAAGGTTTTCTTTTCCAAACTACAATGTCAGCTATTTTACCAACCTCTAAGGAACCATACTTTTCATCAATTTTCATAACTTTAGCTCCATTTATAGTTACAGATTCTAACGCCTTCCATTCATCCATTCCATTTTCTATAGCTAATCCTACACATATAGGTAGATACTCTAAAGGAATTACAGGAGCGTCTGTCGTTATACAAATATCTCTCTTTTCACTTACAAGTGCCACATTTTTAAAAGATTTTCCTTTTAATTCAATTTTTCCACGAGCCCCTAAAGATGGTCCCATTATTAAAGAATACTTTTCATTTAAAACATCATCTAAAACATCTACCACACATGTACAATGATCTAAAGTCATATCTAAATTAAACTCTTTTGCTATTCTTATAGCAGTTAAAATATCATCCCCTCTATGAACATGAGCTTTTAAAGGGATCTCTTTATTTATTACAGGTAACATAGCCTCTAACTTTGCATCATATTTTCTATTCTCATTGTTTCTATATTCAAAAGTTTTTTCAATTGTCTCTCTTAATAGTGCAGCAATTCCCATACGAGTTATTGGAGTTTTACTTTTTGAATTATAATTTTTTTTAGGATTTTCACCAAAGGCCACTTTCATAGCTAAAGGGAATTTTATAATCATCTTATCAACAGATGTTC
Organism: uncultured Cetobacterium sp.; assembly: GCF_947038635.1. GTDB lineage: Bacteria > Fusobacteriota > Fusobacteriia > Fusobacteriales > Fusobacteriaceae > Cetobacterium_A. Next base: position 818 of record NZ_CAMQXC010000179.1, read on the forward strand.
CATGTGTTTTTATACAAGAGTATTGCCCACCAATAACATTAGTTGACCCTGGTCCACTACCTACAACAGTTATTCCTGAAGCTAAAGCTTCCTTAAATGTTATATCTTGTGGATTAATTCCATCGATAGCTCTCATATTTGGAGTTATTGGATCATTTTTTTCATTGTGATCAATCCCTTCAAACCCTTGACTATCTCCCTTCATTCCTAAATGAGTATGAGCATCAATTAATCCAGATGTTACATATAAACCTTCAGCATCTATGATCTCTTCATATTCTAAATCATCAATTTTTTCTTCGGCTGCGATTTTTTGAATTACTCCATTTTCATAGTAAATGTTAGATAGCTTATAACTTTTTGTTTTATAATCCATTATTAATGCATTTTTAAGTAATTTCATAAATTCCCCCTAGTTATTTATAAGTTTAAATTAAATCCTGGACCAATTGGTAACCCTAAGAAATACCAAACTACCATCAACGAAATTAATGAAGCCAAAATAACAATTGAGTATGGAAGTGTTAAAGCAAAAATTGTTCCAAACCCTGCTTCTCCCTCTTCCTTTGTATTTGGTATTTTTCCTTCAGCTTGATACTGAGCTAAAAGACCTAAAATTACAGGGATTGATGAATGTAATGGAGAAATAATATTCGTTGATGAATCTCCAATTCTAAAAGCTAATTGAGCATAAGCTGGCGAAATATTCAATAAAGTAAACATTGGAACTACCATTGGAGCTAATAAAATCCATTTTGTTGATCCAGATGTCATCATGGGATTTATCAGTGTTGTTATTAATACAACTAGTAGTAATAGTGGTAGCGGTCCTACATTTGCTTCTTTTAATATAAACGAACCTTTAACAGCAAATATTCTAAATATATTTGATTTGTTTAATAGATATATAAATATTGATGAAGACAGTAAAGTTACCATTAAAGGAACTGCTTGAGTTAATCCAGCTTGCAATAACTTAGGAATATCTCTTGTTGTCTTTATCTTTCCTTCTCCCACACCATAAGATATTCCTATAGCAGAGAACATCACAAAAATTATTGGAACAATAGATGATAGCAATGGCGATTTTGGTAAGAAGCCTCCATCAGCATTTCTGAAAAATGCATTTTCAGGATAACATAGTAGTAAAAATATAGCCATAAAAGCTAAAAAACCATAGAAAGCAAATTTCAATCCTCTTTCTTCCTTAGAAGTTAATTTATAACTTTTTAATAACTCTGCATTATTTCCTAAATCTGTATCTCCTACAGTTTTTACAACAAATTTTTCTGTAAAAATAGTCAATGTTATTGTTAAAACAATTGTTGCAGCAGCCATAAAATAATAATTACATAATGGATTGATTGTTAAATTTACTCCCACTGCCGCTGCTGCCTGTTCAGTTATTCCAGCTAGCAATGCGTCTGTACCTGCAACAAACATATTTGCAGTAAATCCTCCGCTACATGCAGCAAATCCAGCTATTATTCCAATCTTAGGGTTTCTTCCTAAAGCTGCAAATAAAACCCCTCCTATTGTAAAAGCAAAAATAGTTCCTGCATCTGACATTATATTTGCATTAACTGCAGTGAATATTAAAGCTCCTGTTATAATACTTCTTGGAGCATTTAATAGATATTTTCTCATTAAAGCTGTAAAAAATCCTGTTTTCTCAACTAAACCTATCGCCATCATCATTAAAACTACTATTTTTAATGATGGAAAATTTACATATATAGTTGGAATGTCTTGAACTAATGTTCTCATATTTTTAAACGTTAACAAATTTTCAACTACTATTGTTATGTTTTTACCAACTTCACCTGCATTTTTAGCACTTTCAAAATATGTTACTCCAAATCCTAGCTTATTTAAACTAAAAGATACAAATAAAGTAATTATTGAAAATATTCCAAATAAAATAAATGGATGTGGAAGCTTATTCCCTGTTTTTTCTACTATCCTAATTGTTCTACCTAATACGCCTACATTAGTATTTGACATTTTATCCCCCTCAGTAAATTATCGTATGTTATTTTTTATATATCAACTACACTTTCCAATACATAAGTTGGGTTATAAACACTTTTGCTATCTCTTTTAGCTTCTCCTGTTAAAACTAATATTGTGTCACAACCGTTGATATACCCTGATGCTATATCAGTATATAATCTATCTCCAACTATTACTGTTTCATTTTTTAAT
>NZ_CAMQXC010000180.1 GCF_947038635.1 uncultured Cetobacterium sp.
AGATAATTTAATATTACCCCAACTTGAAGGTTTACACAAATATTTAATTAGACCCTATTTTTTAGTTTTTCGAGATTGTATCCTAAAATAACACCTTTATCTGACCTGATAATGGGAGTTTTAAAAAGAATAGGACTTTCTAGAAGTAAGTCCATTGTATCATAAATCATATACTCTAGATTTCTTTTTTTATACTCTTTTCCTTCAATATCTAAAAAGTCATTTAAATCATAGTATTTTAAGAAAGTTTCAAACTCTTTTTTTGAGGGAGCTTTCTCAAGTAAATCAATAAATTGAGTTTTAACTCCTCTTTCTTTAAAAAATCTTTGAACTTTTTTAGTTTCATTACAGTTTTTTCTTCCAAAAATTTGTATTATCATAATTATACTTCAATATACCTCCATTTTCCTTGTCTAAATCTATACAAACATGCCAACCCACGATATGTTAAATCTACAATCATTACCATCCAAGCACCATTTAAACCAAAGTTAAATACATATAAGAATAAATATGTAAGTGGTATTCTAACTAAAAACATACCAATAGATGTAATCCAAAGAACAGATTTAGTATCTCCAGCTCCTCTTAAAGCACCACTTAAAACCATTGAAACTGCTAAAATTGGTTGAGCGATAGATACGATTCTAAGAGCAGAACTGGCCATAGGAACGATAGATTGTTCTTTTGTAAACATTGAAATTACAAATTTTGGAAAAATCATAAAAATAAATCCGAATGCAGTCATAACTCCCATAGCTAAAAACATGTTTAAGTAACCAGCTTTTCTAGCCTCTTGATATTGTCGAGCTCCTAGATGTTGTCCAACGAGAGCAGTACCAGCAACAGAGAATCCAAGTCCCAAATTGAAAGAGAAAGACTCAGCAGTTAAAGCTATTTTATGTGCTGCATATTGCAATGTTCCTAAGTTTATAACCATAGCTTCAAAAATAAGCATTCCAATTCTAAAGATTCCTTGTTCTCCAGCAGAGGGTAACCCAACTTTTAAAAGTCGTCTACAAATCTCTTTATTTATTTTAAAATCTTTTTTACTTAATGCAATACAATAATTTTTTTTATATATTATTAAGAATGAGAATATTAAAGTAACTATTCCTCTAGAAATTGTTGTAGCTATTCCAGCTCCAAAAACTCCAAGATTTAAAACAAAGATAAAAATATAATTGAGCAATATATTTGAAAAAATGCTAATTGTATTATTAATCATTGGAATTTTAGCTTTATTAATAGATCTAAATCCATATGAAAAAATAATGTTAAAGCATAAAAAAGGAATTCCTAGAGAAACAACTTTTAAATAGCTTAAAGCGTCTGTGATAGGTTGATTTTTACTAATAATTCCAAGAATATTTTTACCAAAAATAATAAAGATAAAAGTAACGATAAAAGCCGCAGGAACTCCTAGGATTAAGCTTTGACTCATGCCTTCTTTAGCTTCATTATAATTTTTGGCTCCAAACGCACGACTAACCATAGCAGTAGTTCCAACACTGATCGCGAAAAATATTGGAATAACAGTTAAAATTGGAGCAGTTCCCAATCCAACAGAAGCAATAGCATCTGGTCCTAATCGTCCAACCATAATTAAATCAAAAAATCCAAGTAGTGTTTGCACAAACATATCTACAATAGTAGGCAAAGCAATAGTAAAAATAGATAGAATTTCACTTCTATTTTCTCTCCAAAGAGAGCGAATCTGTTTCAAAATAATCCCTCCAAAAATTTATTTCTAAAGGGTATTATATATTAAAAAATTTAAAATTGATATATAAAATTTTCAGCTGGAAGTTTTTTTTGAATGATACCATTTTCATATAACCAATTAACATTATTTTCCCAAACTTTCTTAGTTTGAGTTAAAAATTTATTTTGAGGTGTCTCCATTATTGGTAGTAAAATTTCCAAACTTTCTTTTTCTACAGTTTCACTTAATGGAAATTGATCAACAGCCTGCTTTGAAAGAAGAAGATTTAAAGATTCCTTAGGATTGCTTTTAACATCTTCAAATCCTTTTTGCATAGCTTTTAGAACTTTTGCATAAATATCTTTATTTTGATTTAAAAGCTCATCGTTAGCCACTAAAATAAGTTCATATGCTTGAGGGATTCCAAAATTATCAATTAAAAAATAGTTTATGTCGATACCTTTCTCTTTAATAACAGGTACTTCATGATTAATCATATTTCCAATTGTAAAATCAACTTGGTTTGTAATCATAGATGTTAGAAGTTCAAACCCTACATCAGTGATTTTAAGAGAGTTAGGATTTAAATTTTCAGAAATCATCATTGATTTTAAATAAGTTTCTGAAAGAACACCACCACTAGTACCTGCGATTTTATTTTCAAAGTCTTTTGGAGAGGTTATATTTTTTTCTTTTAAAGATATAACTGTATTAACTGATCTTTGGAGTATTGCACCAAAAGATTTTATAGGAACGTTTTCGTTAGCTCTTGCCATAACAACACTGTTTAAATAGGAGATTCCTATGTCAGCTTTTTTTGCAGCAGGTAAGGTTAAAGAGTCGCTAGGTGAAGAGGGATAAATTATATTTAATTTTATTCCTTCATCTTTAAAATACCCTTTTTCAATAGCTGTATAAAGAAAAGAGTGAACAGCATTAGGATACCAATCTAAAATTATGGAAACTTCTTTTAAACTATCCTCTTTTTTTGAGTTACAGCTAAGTAATAAAGTAAGCATTATTAAAATAGTAAATATTTTTTTCATTGATTCCTCCAGTGTAATATTATGTTTTCAAATATAGTTATAATTTGTACTAAGGTTATTGCAAGTAAAGATATAATTACTATAGGTGCAAAAACTCCAGCACCATCTAATTGAGACATCATTCTTTTACTAAAATATCCAAGACCAGATGTAGCACCTAACCATTCTTCCAATAGCTGCTCCAATTAAAACAAGAGGAATACTCATTTTAAG
>NZ_CAMQXC010000181.1 GCF_947038635.1 uncultured Cetobacterium sp.
ACTATAACTTTTAGTAGTGAATCTATTGGAGTTGGTAAAGATGATAAATATGGATACGAAATTAAATTAAAACTAGAAAAAGATTCAAATGGTAAAATTAAAAATATTGAAATTTTAGAAGATAACACAAAGAAAAGTATTTCGAAAAAAGCACTTCCTAAATTAATAGAAGAAGCCAAAATTAAAAATTCAGCAGATATAGATTCAGTTGCTGGAGCTACATATACATCTGATGTTTTTAAAAAGGCTTTAAAAGCTGCTCTTGAAAATGCCAAGTAAATAAAAATAATTTCAAATCAAAAGGTGAATAAATGAGAGAAATAACTTGTCCTTTAGAAGCTGTTTTCTTTATCTTAAGAGGAAAATGGACCCCTATTATTTTATGGAGAATGCGTTTAGGAAATCAACGTCTAACTGATTTAAAAAAAGATATTGTTGGTTGTAATGAAAAAATGTTGATCCAACACTTAAATGATATGACTGAACATGGACTTTTAGAAAAAATTGAATATAATGTTTATCCAAAACATACTGAATATAGATTAACTGAGTTTGGAAAAGAGCTAATCCCTACTTTTGCAAAATTTCAAGAGTTAGGAATTAAATACTTACAAAAAAGTGAGTTATTAACAGATGATAAATAGTATGTTATTCTTAAGTTGAATTAAAACTTAGGAGGAACCTATTATGAAAAAAAATATTTTATTAACATTAAGTGCTTTATCTATTTCAGCTTTTGGATTTACTTTAGAAAGTAATGGTATCGAAAATGGATATATAAAAGAAAAATATGGTAAACATGGAACTCAAAATCTAAATGGTATGCCTTCTTTATCTTTTCCACTTAAATGGAAAGATGCTCCTGAAAATACTAAAAGTTATGCTTTAGTAATGGAGGATTTTGATGCAGTTCCTGTTACAGGATTTTCTTGGATACACTGGATTGCAATTATCCCTGGAACTACTACTGAGTTACAAGAAAATGCTAGCTTAAAAAATAAAGAGATTATTCAAGGTGTTAATAGCTGGATCTCTTCTATGGGAGAATTAAATAAAAGTGATGCTTCACATTTTGGAGGGCCTGCACCTCCAGACAAAGACCACACTTATAATATTACTATTTATGCTTTAAATAAAGATATCAAACTACAACCTGGTTTTTATTTAAATGAGCTTTATAATGAAATGAACGGACATATTATTGATAAGGTTACATTAAAAGCTAAATATAAAAAATAATAAAAAATAGCAGCTCACAAAAAATGTGAGCTGCTTTTCTTTTCCCTTCATAAAAAGGTATAATATCATCATGAATAAAAATACTAAACCTTTAAAATATATTTTTGAAAATCATTTCCAGCAAACTTGGAAAGAAATTAAACATAAATTCCCTAAAAATATTCACTCTTCTATCTGGAATAACATTTCCAAATTTTTAGATTGTGGCGATATTTCGCGAGGATATACTGCTTTTAAATGTAATAAATGCTCGCATATGCATATTGTTGGTTTTTCTTGTAAGTCTAGATTTTGCTCTTCTTGTGGTAAAATCTATGCGGAAAATTGGGCTCTTAAACTTAAAGATGAACTTCTTAATATCGAGCATATTCATGCAACACTTTCTTTACCTGTTGGATTTTGTCGAGATTTCTTTTTTTACAATCGCTCTAAACTTACCGACTTAGCAAATGCGGCTTATCAAGCTCTTAAATATTCTTTTAAAAAACTTGGTATCCATTCTTTTGGTCTAATCATTAATATACATACTTTTGCTAGAAATCTCGATTGGAACCCTCATATTCATTGCATTCTTACTTTTGGCGGATACGATAAAAATCAAAAATGGAAAAATATTAAAACCATACCTTATCCTGTACTTAAAAAATCTTGGCAAAAATGTTCACTAGATATCATTGCTAAATATGCAAAAGATAATAACCATAGAAATTTAAAAAATAAAATTTCACTCTGTTATCAAAAATATAAACGTGGTTTTTATGTTAATTCAGATAAAAAAATTAATAACATCTTTGAAATCGCTAAATACATAGGTAGATATCTAGCGCGTCCTGCTATTGCTGAATATAGAATCACTATTATTACACATTCTACGGTTACTTTTTGGTATCAAAAACCTGATTCTTCAAAAAAGATTTATTTAACTCTACCTATAGACCAATTCATAGGAAGATTATTATCCCATATTCCTCCTGAAAATTTTAAAACAATCCGAAGATTTGGACTTTACTCAAGAAGATGCAAAAATAAAAAACCCAAGAAAATTAAGCTTTTTAAAAACAAAATTTCTTGGGCTGAACGTATTTTTAAAACTTTTAAGATGAATCCATTAATTTGCCCTAAATGTAATTCTGATCTTGTTCTTTTAGAAATATTCCATATTAAATATGGTGTCATATTTCCTAAAGCTAGTTCTTCTTAATACGTCGACTCAAATAACTATTCACCCGCACCAAACCTGCGGTATTTTGTGGTACTCACAACTTTGAGTTTTCATTTTATTATACTAATTTTTTTCATTTAACTCAAATTTTTCAGTATTTTTTTGCCTAAATTTTTCTATACTTTCCTTATATAATAAAAAAAAGATGTATTTCTACATCTTTCAAAGTTCGTATTGGTACCCCGTAGGGGAATCGAACCCCTGTTTATAGAGTGAAAATCTATTGTCCTTACCACTGAACGAACGGGGCAGGTGATGGTGCGTCATACTGGGCTCGAACCAGTGACAACACGATTAAAAGTCGTGTGCTCTACCATCTGAGCTAATGACGCATATCTTGTTAATTTTTTATTTAATTTTGGTGGCGGGAGCTGGACTCGAACCAACGACCTTCGGGTTATGAGCCCGA
>NZ_CAMQXC010000182.1 GCF_947038635.1 uncultured Cetobacterium sp.
ATATAGTTTTTATTTTCTATATTTTTTGATATAAACTATATATTACTCTCTAAGATAAGTTTAGTTTTATTATTATTAATGATAATAGTGATGATTATAAAACGAAATAAAAATTTTGAAATAGAAAAGCAAATAACTTTCGATACTTTGACAGGCCTTTTTAGTAGAGTTATATTTAATAGGTTTTGTGAAGATTTTAAGAGTAAAAAAGGAGTTGCAGTACTTATTGATTTAGATAATTTTAAATATGCTAATGATAATTATGGACACCATATAGGTGATGAAATTTTGGTAGAATATGCTAAAATAATAAAAAAAGTATTTAGAAGTGATCATGGTGAAAAAAATATATTTAGAATATCAGGTGATGAATTTTATTGTTTTATAGAAAAATCTGATTATCAATTAGTAATTAATGAATTAAAAAAAGAATTGAATGAAAGTGATATATTAAAAAAATATAGTATAGGCTCAAGTATCGGAATCTATAAGAAAAAAGAAAAAGAAACTATAGAACAATCATTTATGTATGCTGATGTAGGAATGTGTAAAGCTAAAAATGAGAAAGGGCATATAGATTATTTTGTAGAAAATGGAGAAATTTTAAAAGATAGTTTAATGATCTTATTAAAAAAAATATTAAAAAATGATAAATATAGATTAAGAAGTGAATTGGAAATAGAAAATGATTTGGTAAATGTAGGAATATTAAAGATAAAAAGTAATGTTATTTTAGAAAGTGAGATATTAGGAGAAGTTAGATATAAAGATTTTATAGAAGTTTCAAAAGAGATGAGAATTATAAAAAAAGTAGATTTAAAAGTATTAAAAATTATTCTGAAAGATACTTTCTATTGGAAAGAAAAAAATAATATAAAAAAAGAGATAGTTGTTGAAATAAATTTACATTTAAGAACATTTGGAGATAAATCTTTATGGAAGGATATTGATGAAATTGTATCTAATTATAAAAAAGAAAATATAAAAATAAAAATTATAATTATTGAAGATGGAAGTGAAATTTTAATAGAGCGATTATTTAATAATTTATATAATTTAAAAAATGAAATCATATTATTTGATTTAAATAGTTTAAAGGTGAAAACAGAAAAAGGACGTCGATAAAAACGTCCTTTTTTTTGTTCTAAAAATTAATGTGGTAGTCTTAATTTTTAAATATTTATATATTACTTGTTAGAAATAGATTCTACACCTGGTAATTTTTTACCTTCTAAATATTCTAGAGAAGCTCCTCCTCCAGTAGAGATGTGAGAGAACTTATCAGCAAATCCTAAAGAGATAGCAGCAGCAGCAGAGTCTCCTCCACCGATGATAGTTGTAGCATTCTCTAAGTTAGCGATAGCTTCACAAACTCCGATAGTTCCTTTAGCGTAATTAGACATCTCAAATACACCCATAGGTCCGTTCCATACAACTGTTTTTGCTCCAACTAATTGATCAGCAAATAACTTAACTGTAGCAGGTCCTACATCTAATCCCATCTCATCATCAGGAATTGCATCTACAGATACAACTGAATGAGGTGCATCGTTAGAGAACTCTTTACAGATTACAGTATCGATAGGTAAAATTATTTTTCCATTAGCTTTCTCTAATAAAGATTTAGCTAACTCAACTTTATCCTCTTCAACAAGAGATTTCCCTGTATTTTTTCCTAAAGCTTTGAAGAATGTAAACATCATAGCTCCACCGATTAATATTTTATCAGCTTTAACTAATAAGTTTTCAATAACTCCAATTTTATCAGAAACTTTAGCTCCTCCTAAGATAGCAACTAAAGGTCTTTCTGGGGCATCAACAGCTCCACCGATGAACTTAATCTCTTTTTCCATTAAGAATCCAGCAGCAGTATTTCCTTCTCCAATGTTAGCAGCGATTCCAACGTTAGAAGCATGAGCTCTGTGAGCAGTTCCAAATGCATCGTTAACGAATAAATCTCCTAAAGAAGCCCAGTACTTTCCTAACTCAGGATCATTTTTAGATTCTTTTTTACCATCTAAATCTTCAAATCTAGTGTTTTGGAACATTAAGATTTCTCCATCTTTTAAGTTAGCAACAGCCTTTTCTAACTCCTCTCCTCTTGTAGCGTTGATGAAAGTTACAGGTTGTCCTAAAAGCTCAGCTAATCTCTTAGCAACAGGCTCGATATTTCTTTTTTCTAAATCAGCAGCTTCTTTAACTTTTCCTAAGTGAGAGAAAGCAATTACTTTTCCTCCGTTTTCTAAAACATACTTTATAGTTGGTAAAGCAGCTACGATTCTGTTTTCGTCAGTGATTTTTCCATCTTTCATAGGAACGTTAAAATCAACTCTCATTAAAACTTTTTTACCAGCTACATTTAAATCAGTTACAATTTTCTTTGCCATTTTGTATGAACCTCCCAAAATTTTTATAAATAACTTATATTTTCTTAAAAAAAAGCGGAACTAAATAGTCCCGCTATTCTGTTTATTCTGTTTTTCCTAGATAATCTAATTACTTAGAAAGCTCTACGAAGTACTTTAAAGTTCTTATTAATTGAGCAGTATAAGACATCTCGTTATCGTACCAAGCAACAGTTTTAACTAATTGCTTATCTCCAACTGTCATAACTCTAGTTTGAGTTGCATCAAATAATGATCCGAATTCGATTCCGATGATATCAGAAGATACTAACTCTTCCTCAGTGTATCCGAATGACTCGTTTGCAGCAGCTTTCATAGCAGCATTGATTTCAGCAACAGTTACTGGCTTCTCTAAAACAGTTACTAACTCAGTTAATGATCCAGTGATTACTGGTACTCTTTGAGCAGCTCCATCTAATTTTCCAGCTAGTGCAGGGATTACTAATCCGATTGC
>NZ_CAMQXC010000183.1 GCF_947038635.1 uncultured Cetobacterium sp.
ATTTTTCAGTATTTTTTTGCCTAAATTTTTTCTATAATTTCCTTATATAATAAAAGAAAAGCCCATCTTTATGACGGGCTTTTTCTATTAAAACTCTTTACCACCTGAAACTTTAACATCTACTTCATATTTATTTAATGCTTGAACTGCACACTCTAAAGCTTTTGTTATAGTTGCAACTTCCATATAAGGCATATTTTTCTTATCAACAACTTGCTCTGTTATATAAGGAACATGGATAAATCCACCTTTTATATCTAAGTTATTCTTTGAAATATAATAAAGTAATGAGTACATTATATGATTACATACATATGTTCCAGCCGTGTTTGAAACTGAAGCTGGTATTTTTGCTGATTTAATCTCTTCAACAATACCTTTAATAGGAAGTGTTGCAAAATAAGCATTTTCTCCATCTTCATAAACTGGAGTATCTATTGGTTGATATCCTTCATTATCTGGAATTCTTCCATCGTCCATATTAATAGCTACTCTTTCAACTGACATATCATATCTTCCTCCAGCTTGTCCAATACATATAACAACATCTGGTTTGTGCTCATCTATTCCTGCAAATAGTTTCTCAGCTGATTTTTTAAAAACTGTTGGTATCTGTAATTTTATTACTTCTATACCATCTACATTGTCTTTCATCGCTTTTACTGCTTCCCATGCTGGATTTATACTTTCTCCTCCAAATGGGTCAAAACCTGTAATTAAAACTTTCATTACACTACCTCCTAAAAATTAAAATGCTAAGAAATACATTAATACAACATGTATTGCAAGAAGAGGTACTGCTACACCTACTTGCTTTAATATTACACCATTTTTGTTTTTCATCTCTAATATAGATGCTGGAACTATATTAAAGTTAGCTCCCATTGGTGTTAATAAAGTTCCACAGAATCCTGCTGTTAATCCAAGAGCTCCAACTACTGCTGGATTACCACCTTGAGCTATAACAAATGGATATCCTATCCCTGCTGTTATAACAGCAAAAGCTGCAAATCCATTTCCCATAATCATTGTGAATATAGCCATTGCTAAACAGTAAACAGTTACACCTGCTAAAATATTTCCTTCTGGAACTACACTTCCCATTATTCCAGCGATTACAGTTCCAACTCCAGCTTTAGCAAATACAGAACCTAAAGATCCTAAAAGTTGTGGTAAAATAACTGTTGGACCCATCTGTTGTAAAATTCTACTTGAATCATAAGGAATTTTATCAAACTTTTCTTTTGTTACTATCATAGTAACAACTAAAGCAACTATTGCTCCTATTCCTAATCCTATTAATCCACCTAATTTTGTAAATTGAGCTATTGAAAATGCTACAACTCCTATTAAACCAGCTGGAACAAATAACATATTTCCAATTTTATGAGCTTGTTTTTCTCTAAACTCCTCTGTACTTGTTGTAAATGAAGCAAGTGAAACAGATTTTGTAGCACTTAAAACTCCCATTACTAAAAGTAATCCTCCTACTATTGCTGGATTTACATGAGGTCCACCTATAAATAGGAATCCAAATATAATCCAAAATGCTGCTGATCCTATTCTCTTAGGATTCTTTTTATCTAAAAATGAATATACACCGCTTATCAATAAAATAATTCCGCAAAGTATATACATAAATTCTAATAACATCTTTACATCCATTAATTTTGCCTCCTACTTTGTTCTTAACTTTTTAATTTTTCTATCTAAACGATAGTATTGGAAATATGCTAATACTAAAGTTATTAGTGCTACTGGTATTGAAGCTTTTGCTACATCATAAGCTTCTACCTTTACACCTAACTCTTGTAAAGTTCCAACAATTAAAAGAACTCCAGAAGACGCTACGAAAACATTTTGTCCAAAGAAATTAGCATAGTTCTCTGAAGCATTAGTTATTCCTTTTAAATCTTCATCTAACTCTTCTGATACTACTCCATCTTTCTCAATAGCACCTTTTGCCATAGGATAAATCAATGGTCTAATAAATTGAACGTGTCCACCTAATCTCATAGATAAAACTGCTGCTAACATTCTCACAGTTACATATATTGATAAAACTTTTCCAGCTGTTGCACCTTTTAATTTTGATATACAAATTGATGCTCTTTCTCTTAAACCGTTTCTCTCTAGTATCCCAACTACAGAAAGTGTTAATAATAAAAGTGTCATATATCTAGTTTGAACAAAAGCTGTTCCTAAAATATTTAAAACCTCAACAAAGTCAATTCCTGCAACAAGTCCTGTTGCTATTCCAGCTATTAAAACAACAGCTATAGTATCTAATTTGATTATAAATCCAATTAGAATAATTAATACCCCTATTAATTTAATCACAATATCTCACCTAAATCCTCTCTTTTAAATGAGTATCTCTTTCCACAGAAATGACACTCAGCTTCAACTGCTCCTCTTTCAGCTAGTATCTCTTCTAACTGCTCTTTTCCTAAAGTTATAACTCCTTTATAGAATTTCTCTCTATCACAGTTACAGTTATATTTTATCTCTTTTGACTCTAAAATTTCATATGATTCCACTAATTTTTCATGAGTTTCATCATTCATATCCTCATATAAAAGGTGTAAAATTCTTTCGATATCCATTCCACCCTTAAATAGCTCTGTTACACTTCTGATAGCTCCTATTTTCTTCTCTAACTCAACTATGAAACTTTCCTCTGCATCTGGTAAAAGTTGAATCATATATCCACCAGCTGATCTAACTGTTGTTTCATTTTCTAAATCTACACCTAA
>NZ_CAMQXC010000184.1 GCF_947038635.1 uncultured Cetobacterium sp.
AAATATAGGTGATTCCTCTAATAAATATACATAAAACTGTGGTGAATATAGTATTAGGAGAGTCACTATATTGTAAAAATAAATTATACCCAAACAAGTCCAAATAAAAATTCTAAACTTTTTAAATTTTTTAGATAAAATATTTTCTAAAAAATAAAATATTAATAAAAATAAAAGCACTCGTGTTATTGTATATTCAGCCATAATTAGATAGTTATTTTGAAATCCTATCCTTAAACTAAATAGCATTTTTCCTATTAAAAGAAAAAATATAACTTTCAAACTGTTTCCTCTAGGAATCCTATGTCTACTATTTAAATATATAAAAATATTAAAGCCTATTAAGCATATTGTTAAAAAATTCAGAAAAATCTCTTGTATTTTAGAAAATTTTACTCCCTCTAAATTTAAATATATTTTTTCCCAATTTTTCTGCTTCTTTAAAATGTATTCATCTGAATCATCTTTATATTTTCCTTTTAAAATATATTCACCATTTGGAACATTATAAAATAAACTACCATTTAAAAAATTACGTTGTTCTATTTTCTCTTTCAAAATATTCCCATCAATAGGAGATAATGTATATTCCCCTATATTTCTCTCTAACACTTCAAAATTCTTTATCTTAGGAACTACGTATATAAAATCTTTTTTTACTTTTGATAGTTCCAATAACTTAAAAGAAAATAGAGCTGTTATTAAAAAAATGAAAATAAGACTTTTTCTATGCATTTTCTCTCCTTTATTTTAATTATATTTTTTTCATTATACCCTTTCTTATAAAAGATATACAAGAAAAATATACCCCAACCTATTTCTTTTCTAAAAGAAAATTTCGATTGGGGTATTTTTTAAAAGATATTAGAAATTGAGTTTATAAGTTCCCCTTCTAATAATGGAGTAGCTTCTTCAAATTTCAAATTAACCTTATTTGCTGTACTAACTACACGCGTTTGATATTTATTCATATTTCCAGAATCTACAGATGTTGTTGCTGCAACTCCTCTAGTTCCTTGCTTTATAAGATTTACATTATCTATAGTTACTTTTTTACTTGTTCTCTCACTTATTACTATATCTGTTATCATTACATAATAAACATCTTCAACTAAAGCATCTGCAGCTGTAGCTACAACTCCACCTACCAAACCTAATCCTATTGCACTATTTACAGAACCAGTATTATACGCTCCTAACGCTCCTCCTACTCCTGCACCAACTAAACCTGCTTCTGCTGGATTACTATTTCTTAAATCCTCTTTATTTAACTTTAAAATGTTAGCTTGCAGCCAATAGTTTGATTTTTTAGGATTATTTGTTATCTTATATCCTTTTGAAATTAATAAACTTTTTATACTATTTTCAATATTTAATGTCTTTGGAGTTGTATTCTTAACTTGAACAAAAATTGTTTTATCTCCTACATACTCTGGATTTAGCCAAACTGTTTCTGACATTTGAGTTTGTACTTCTAAATTTCTCTTTTTTACTATTGTATTTACACTACTACATCCTGTTAATAACACAAAAGTAGATATAATTATTAGTATTATTTTTTTCATTAAATCCTCCTAATTTTTTATCTGTTTTTATTTTATTATATCTAATAAATTTTATATAAAGATAAAATCTACATGAATACCCTTATTTTTTTACATAAAATATTTATTTTAATGTATAAAATTTAGTATTCAAAGTATATTTTTTCAATATTTATGTAAAAAGTTATCATTTTATAGTTTTTTGTATTAAAATTATAACTAACAATATAAAGGTGGTGAATAAATGTATATTACATTAAGAAAAAATAAAAAAATAAAAGTAAATATTTTAGGAGAAGGAGATCCTATTATTTTTATTCATTCATATCTTTGGGATAGTAATATGTGGAAACCTCAATTAGAAGAACTTTCAAAAAATTTTAAGTGTATCTCTATAGATTTATGGGGACATGGTGATTCTGATTTTTTAAATAACGAGGATACTTGTTCTCTTAAAGAGCTTACTGAAGATATAGTCAATATAGCAGACCAACTAAATATAAAACAATTCAATTATATTGGCCTATCTGTGGGTGCTATGTTAGGTACTTATTTAGCATTAAATTATAGTAATCGAATTAAAAAATTAGTTTTAATGGATGGATATTCTGGAGATGAGCCTATTTCAACACAAGAAAAATATCTAAGTTTATTGAATACCATTGAGCATCTAAAATACATTCCAGAAGAACTTGCAAATATAATTGCCCCAATGTTTTTTAGTAAAAATGAAACAAATTCAAAAGGAGTTTTTTATAGAAATTTTAAAAATGAACTTATGAATAAAAAAGAGAAAAATATTGATACTATTGTTAAATTAGGAAGAGAAATTTTTCAAAGAGAAAATCTTCTAAATGAAATGAAAAATATTAAAAATCCAATCTTATTTTTAGTTGGGGATGAAGATCTACCTAGACCTACATATGAAAGTCTTGAAATGCATAAATTAATTAAAAACTCAAAATTTAGTATTATTCCAAATGCTGGGCATATATCTAATTTAGAAAATCCTACGTTTGTAAATAGTGAGATAATAAAATTTTTGAATAAATAATAAAAAAAGCACAGATTAATCTGTGCTTAAAATTTCAAAATGGTGCCTAGAAAAGGATTCGAACCTTCGACCGCCCGGGTATGAACCGGGTG
>NZ_CAMQXC010000185.1 GCF_947038635.1 uncultured Cetobacterium sp.
GCTCCATAACTCTCCAAAATAGGAGCAAAAGCTCCTGCTGTTCCTGGACCACCCGTTGTTGACATAGATCCTGTAGCTAGTCCTATCAATGGGTTTAATTTTAAAATTTGTGCTAATCCTACTCCTAAAATATTTTGTGATATAGCTAAACCTACCGAAGCTATCAAAAACATAAATACAGGCATACCTGCCTTTTTTAATAATTTTAAACTTGCAGAATATCCAACTGTTGTGAAAAATGCAATCATAAATATGTTTCTTAAAGAATCTTCGAATATAAAATTAAACATTCCAGTTTTATATCCAATAAAAGTAATTACAGAGAATGCTGTTCCTCCTGTAACCGATTCTGGAATACAATTTTCCTTTAAAAATTTGAAATTGTGATTTAAAAATTTTCCTATATACAATACAACAACTGCCATTGCTATAGTTTGAATTGTTGATAACTCAATTGTCATCTTAAATACCTCCTGTTAATGTTTATAAAGTGTGCGTGTTTTTCGATTATAGCACCTAATTATTGTTTTTTGAAATAGAATATATAAATAATTTAAATAATTAATTATTTAATTCATTGATATATCGTCAAAAAATGTGAAAAAAATAACTCGAAAAAATTAAAAGTATTACTTCATTATACTATTTTTTATAAAAAATGCCAAATAAAAAAACCAAAGTTAATCTCTTTGGTTTTTTTTTATTACTATTTTTTTAAAATTTCTACTGAATTTTTTATTAGTTTTATAAATTCTTCTCTATTAATTTCATTTAGAACTAATGCATTCTTCTCTTTTCCAAGTTTATTTCTATAATCTATTATCGTTTCACCATAAGTAAATTCACCTTTTAACTCTGTTCCTAAAAATACATGTTGACCTTTAAACATATTTGGATTTAGTAAATACGCTATTGTACATGGATCATGCATCGGAACTTCTGTTCTTTGATAAAATTCTTTATAAAAATCAAGAGCATTTTTTATAGCTCCATGAGCTACTTCGGCTGCTAATCCTCCGATTTCTCCTATCTCTTCTAACTCTTTTTCAGTTACAAAAGCTTTCATCGTTACATCTAACGGGCATAAAACAATTTCAACTCCTGATTTAAAGACAATGTCTGCAGCTTCTGCGTCAACATATATATTAAATTCTGCTGAAGGAGTAACATTTCCACCAATTGATGAACCTCCCATTATTACAAATTTCTCTATTTTTGATTTAAGTTCTGGATACATCATCAAAAATACAGCTATATTTGTCATTGGTCCTGTTATTACAATAGTTATTTTCTCTGAACTTTGTTTTAGAGTTTGAGCTATAAATTCAACAGCATTTAATTCTTCAATAGTTTTTTCTGTTTCAGGTAAAATAACATTTCCAAGACCAGTTTCACCATGAACCTCTGGAGCTGTTACTATTATTTTGAACAATGGTTTTTCACAACCTTTTGCAATTTTAATCTCTGGTTTAAAAGCTCCTACTAATTTTCTTGTATTTTCTGTTGTATTGTTTATATGAACATTTCCTGCTGAAACTGTAACTCCTTTTATATCTAATCTTTCACTAGCAAAAGCTAAAAGTAAAGCTATTGTATCGTCACATCCTGGATCACAATCTATTATTATTGGTAACTTTTTCATCTCATCCTCCATCAAAATTTTTATAATTATATCATAAAAAAATATTTTTAAGCTAGATTTTTTTTTTATATCATGCTATGATATAGAGTCAGGAATAGCTCTGACAAAATATGAAAAAAATGAAGGAGTGAGTCATGAAAATAGGTTTTGATCACAATAAATATCTAGAGGAACAATCGAAATATATCCTAGAAAGAGTTAATAATTTTGACAAATTATATCTTGAGTTTGGTGGTAAACTGTTATTTGACTTACATGCAAAAAGAGTTTTACCGGGGTTTGATGAAAACGCAAAAATAAAATTACTTCAAAAATTAAAAGAAAAAGTTGAAGTTATAATCTGTGTTTATGCTGGAGATATCGAAAGAAACAAAATTAGAGGAGATTTCGGTATTACATACGATATGGATGTATTTAGATTAATCGATGATTTAAGAGAACGTGAACTTGAAGTGAACAGTGTTGTTATAACAAGATACGACGACCAACCATCTACATCTCTTTTTATAACAAAGCTTGAAAGAAGAGGAATTAAAGTTTACAAACATAGAGCTACAAAGGGATATCCTACTGATGTTGACACTATTGTTAGTGAAGAAGGATATGGAAAGAATCCATTTATCGAGACAACTAAACCAATTGTTGTTGTTACTGCTCCAGGACCTGGAAGTGGAAAATTAGCTACTTGTTTAAGTCAACTTTATCATGAAAACAAGAGAGGAAATGCTGTTGGATATTCAAAATTCGAAACTTTCCCTGTTTGGAATGTACCTTTAAAGCACCCTTTAAATATAGCTTACGAAGCTGCAACTGTAGATTTAAAAGATGTTAATATGATTGACTCATTCCACCTTGAAGCATATGGTGAAACTGCTGTTAACTATAACAGAGATATTGAGGCATTCCCTGTATTAAAAAGAATTATTGAAAAAATAACAAATA
>NZ_CAMQXC010000186.1 GCF_947038635.1 uncultured Cetobacterium sp.
AACTAAAGATGCTCAACCAATTACAAAAATTGATAAGATATTTGAAATTTTAAATAGTGTAAATGCTTTTTATAATGATTACGAGTTATATTTTAAACCCTTTGGAGTTATTCAATTTGTCAATTCTAAATTAAATGTAGATATGAGTTTTAAAAATAGTGAAGAATTATTTGAATTTATAAAAAAATATTTTATTATCTACTAAAATTTTTCTAATATAATTAAACTATTCAAGTTATTAGTAATGGTGTATAATAAGTAACAAAAAAATTAAAGGAGTTTATTGTATTATGAAAAAAAGAATTTTTTATTTAGTAAATATTTTTTTTATTTTCTCATTACAAGTATTGGCACTAAATTTTACAAATAGTAAAAAAATTGAGAAAATATTTCAAGAAAATCAAGTAAAAGGAACTTTTGTGCTTTATAATCCTCAAAATAATAGTTTTATAGGATATAATAAAGAAAGAGCAGAAGAAAGATTTTACCCAGCATCCACTTTTAAAATATATAATTCCTTGATTGGATTAGAAACTGGAGTTATAAAAAATGTAGATGAAGTTTTTTATAAATATAATGGTGAAAAAGTATTTTTAAAAAACTGGGCACAAGATTCTAGTCTAAGATATGCTATAAAGGTTTCACAAGTTCCAGCTTATCAACTTTTAGCTAGAAAAATTGGAATTGAAAAAATGCAAAATGAAATTAATAAATTAAATTTTGGAAATAAACAACTAGGAAAAAAAGTTGATCAATTTTGGTTAAGAGGACCTTTAAAAATTAGTGCTGTTGAGCAATGTGAGTTATTAGCTAAATTGGCTAATGGTGAACTTCCATATTCTGAAAATAATCAAAAACAGATTCAAGATATAACTATTTTAGAGAGCACAGAAAGTTGGACACTACATGGAAAAACAGGATGGGCTACATCAAATATAGAAATACCTGTTGGTTGGTTTGTTGGTTGGGTAGAAAAAAATGGAGAAATTTATAGTTTTGCAATTAATTTAGAGATGAAAGATGGAAAAGATTTACCTAAACGAGAAGAAATAGCAAAAGATTCTTTAAAAGTTTTAGGGGTATTATAAAAAAACTTCCCGCCTAAAATTTAGAGCGGGAAGATACTTTATAAAGTTTTCCTAATTTCCTATAAACAATATCTTTTTTAGTTAATATACCTTTGGTAAAATATTTTTTTACAGGGAGATAGCATTTAAATTCTTCCAAATATTCGTAGGAGTTCCAAGTGCCAATTTTAATATTCTTTTCATAGTATCCATTTTCTAAAGAGCTAAAATACCTACCATTTTTTATAATAACTTCATCTGTAATCTTTCCTTGAAAAACTTCTTCTAAAGTTATTGATCCTAGTTGGTGAATTTGAAATAGAAAATAATATTTCCCATTACTAAATAAAATATTATCACTATTAATATATTTTATAAAATTTAAATTATCCAATGAATAAATTTTAAAATATTTTTGAAGATTAAATTTTTCGTAGTCTTGAGGAAGGAGTTCATATTGATAAAAAGAGATTTTATCAGAATGTTCCTCTTTGTTATTGTTTCTAAATTCATCCCATAAACTATAATTATTAAAATTTATAACTTTATAATATGGAGTTAATTTTTCTAACTCTTTTTTAGCTAGATTAACATTAAAGTTTTTAATGTTTGCAATTTGACTATTTATTTTATTAGAAGTTATATCATTAAATGTTTTAAAAAATTCTGTAGCTTCATCCTCTTGGTAATCCTCTTCTTCCATAGTTAAATTCGTAAGAGAATACCCTTCTAAATAATTTTTACCATTTTCATAATAAATGATAAATATTTCGTTAACGCTATCTTTGTTAGTATCATATAAAAAAACATCTTTAACTTTTGTTTTTATATTTTGTGTATCTAAAAGAATTGTTCTATTATTTTTAGATATTTCAAAAATAATATTATATCTATTTTTAATCTTTTCAAATTTAAGAAGCCCATTGACTCTTGTAATTTCATTTTTAAATAACTCTAATTCTAAATTTGGATGTATGGAGTTTCCGTGTAATTTAAATGGAGTTAATAAAATTATGAATAACAGAATTATATATTTTTTTTGAAAATTTTTAATTAAATTAAAGTTTGATTTATAAGTTTTCATAAATTCCTCCAACAAAATATTTCCTAAAAATTTGTATTTGAATTCATGAGAATTATAGCACAAAAAAGAGTAGAAAAATCAATAATAAATTTTTTTTTTTTACGTAACACATGTGTTACATAAAAATGAAAATTATAATTAAAGAAAGTTATTTCAATTAAAATTGACTTTAATAAAAGTGAAAGCTATACTTATAGTACAACAAATAAAAGGAGGCATTTTATGGGTAAAGTATCTAGTTTCATTTTGTGTTTAGTTGTGATAGGGTATTGTTCAGTTGATAACGAAAAAAATAAAGAATTAAAAAATACAAGGAATCAATTGGCATATGAATATAATATGAAAAGTAATAAATTAAACAGACAGTTAATGTATGAATATAATTTGAAGGAAAATATCTCTAATAG
>NZ_CAMQXC010000187.1 GCF_947038635.1 uncultured Cetobacterium sp.
CATTAATACTACTTTATTTTCACGAAATTCCTAATTTTAAAGAAAGTCAAATAAGCTTTTCAGTAAAAAAACCACTAAAAGATAGCAATTTTTTTAATTTTTTAATGTTCATTGCAATGTGGAATTTTTCTATAGAGTTTACAAAACCATATTTTTATTATTTTGCTGTTGTTGATTTAAATGCATCATATAGTATATTAGGGTTATCTAGTTCTTTAACCGCTATACTATCTATCATCGCATTTTTTATATACGGAAAATTAGTTGAGCGAATTGGATATAAAAAACTTTTATCTTTTGGAATTGCTGTTTCTAGCTATGTAGTTATATTTTATTTTTTAATGACTAAGGAAACTGTAAATAGTTTAATTATGCTAGATGCTATTGGAACTGCTGTCGGGTGGTCAGCTATAAACCTTTCTTTATTTAGTTTACTTTTAGAACTGTCCTCTCCAGATAGAGATTCTTATACCGCTGCTTACTCTTTATCTGTAGGTGTTATGGGATTAACTGGTGCTTTTTTAGGTGGTCATTTGGCTAATTTTTTACAAGGTAGAACTATATTAATTTTTGGTGATTCATATGCTGGATTAAAACTTATGTTTTTTATAAGTTTATTTTTAAGATTTTATTGTATGCTTCTTCTTACAAAAGTTAGAGCTTATCAAAAAAATCTCTATTATCCAGGATTATATCCTTCTATTGTTTACCTACTTAGAAATAGAAGATAAGAAAAGCTCCCATCAGATTATAATAATCTGTTAGGAGCTTTTTTATTATTTATTATTTTTTAAACAAAACTCTTCAAAATGAGGAAGCGTTAAACACCAATCACAGAAATTTCCCCAATCTTCTTTTAGTTTATGATATCTTCTTTGAAGATATATTGTTTTCAATTGTAAATATGATGTTGTAACTCTCATTGTTTGCTCTAATCCCATTGGACAATTTGATATTATTTTCATATAAATTTCATATTTTGTATAAATTTTTCCATCTACTTCTATCTCTTTTTGCTCTTTTTCAAAAGAGTTAAAAATTTCAATCCATCTATTTAAGTTTTCAATAACTACATCATCCACATATTCATTACAAGATTTTTTTAAATCCATTTTTGTTAATCTATGCATTTTTGATGTTGATGATACTATGTCAGCAAAATGGTATCTTTGAAATTGTGGTGTCCAGTAGTTTGGATATGTTATATCAAACTGAACAATTATACCTTTTAGAAAATTATCATGTCCTGTTCCTGTAGGTACATTCCCTAATTTACCTGCTCTTTTAAAATCTTTTTCATCTAAATTTGGAGTTTCATCCCACTCCTCTATTGATTCGGCTATCATTGGATATCCGCTAGCTATTAAACTTTCTTCTAGTCCATATACTCTATCATTAAATATTTTAAGCACGACATACCTCCATAAAACTTTTTATAAATTATATCATACTTTTTTTTTTAATGCATTTAAAATATACAAACTTATTTTAAACATCTTTTATGTTTAACCACTCTATATGGTCATTTTTTCTTTTAATCTCTTCAATAGCTTTGTCTCTAGCTTCACTCTCTTTTATCTCTTCATCAATTTTTTTTAATTCTGCTAATAATTTATGAAGCTCTTCAGTTTTTTCAACTTTTAACTTTTCCTCTACCTTTGATATTGTTTGCTTTAATTTCATAAAATCCACCTCCTAATTTCTATTATGTTTCTTCTTAAATTTTTTTAAATTCCTTTAATTTTTAGAAGGTGTTTTTAATTATTAGTGTAAAATATTCATAAATAAAGTTATTATTCCTGCATTAAAGAAATCTATAAATAATCCTCCTACAATTGGAATAACGAAGAAAGCTTTTGGTGATGGGAAATATTTTGCTGTTAAAGCTTCCATATTTGCTAATGCCTTTGGTGTTGTTCCAAAACCACATCCACAGTGACCACTTGTCATAACAACAGCATCATAGTCTTTTCCTGTTAATCTAAAAGTAATAAAGTATGCAAATACTCCTATCAATACTGTTTGTGCAACTAGCATTATTACTAAAGGTAATGCTAATCCTTGTAACTCCCATAATTTAAAGCTCATTAAAGTCATTGAAAGGAATATTGTTAATGTAAATCCTCCGATGATATTTATGATATCTAAATGTACTTCGTATGCTCCAGTAAAATCTGAAATATTTCTTATTAAAGCTGCTGCAAACATTGCTCCTATATACGATGGTAGCACTATTCCTGCTTTTGATAAATAGTTAGATATTAAACTTCCTATTCCCATTGCCATTATTATTTGGAAAGAGGCTGTTGAAACATGTTTTGGATCCAATGGTGTCTTTTTCTCTTCATCTGAATCATACATTCCAACTCCATCTCTTTTTTCTAAAAGATTGTGCTTTTTTATAAGTCTATTTGCTAAAGGTCCTGATATTAAGCTTCCAACTATTAAAGCATACGTTGCGGTAGCCATAGCAACTACTGTTGCTCCCTCTGCAGCAACAGTAGTTGCTATGGCTACCGC
>NZ_CAMQXC010000188.1 GCF_947038635.1 uncultured Cetobacterium sp.
GATTTAGTTTTTAAAAATAAAAAAATTTATTTTTATTTTTTATTTAAATTTTAATAAAAAAAACTTTAAATAATTCTATTTTTTATTTTTTCTTATTTTTTAAATCTTTTAAAGGTTTATTTTTTGTAAAATTTGATTTTTATATAATTTTTATGGTAAACTCCTACTATATTTAATATTTAGACTAACTATATGAAGTCAAGTATATAATTTTGTTTTTTCTAAAATATTTTTTAGAATTTTTTTAAAAAATATGGGCGTGTTTCTAGGAGACGACTCTTTGAGAAATTTTAAAGTCGCCTTTTAAAAAATAAAATCATTAAAATATTTAGTTTTGTGGAACAAAATTAATATTATTCTTTAAAAGATGAAAAATTACTCTGAGTAGCTTCTTAGATGTATGACTAATTGCAACATAATGATGTTTTCCTTCATTCTTCTTTTTCTCCTGATAAAGTTTGAATGTAGGATCACGCATTGCTACTAAGCGCGCAGCTTGTATGATTGCCCATCTAAGATACGTTGAGCCTCTTTTTACCATTGAAGTGCCTGTGGCTTGGAACTTTCCTGATTGATAAACAGAAGGTTCTAATCCCGCGAAAGCCAATAATTTAGCTGGGGTTTGAAATCGTGTAATATCTCCAATCTCAGATAATATAATCGATGCTAGCGTATAAGATATTCCAGGTATACTTATCAGTGGTGTTTTCATTTGAATAAGAAGCTCTTTGATTTTCTTATCTAAAATAGAAATTTCATCTAAATAATAATTAATTATTCTAATTGTTTGTTGAAGCTCAAAAGAAGTTCCACTGCTATTGATACCAATAGATTTAGAAGCTAGGTCTTTTAAAGCTATTGCTTTATCTTTTCCATACTTTCCCTTTGAAGTCTTGGATAAAAGATTAGTTAATTTAGTTAAATGACAGTTAGAAATATCATGAGCACTTGGAAATTCCAAAAGCATAGCATAACTAGATTTTTGATGTATCGACCATATTAATGTCCCTAGTTCGGGAAATAAAATTGTAAGTAAACGCGAGACAGAAACTTTTAATTTGGCGCACTGTCCAACTAATCTATAACGGTGTCTAGTTAGAGATTTTAATTCTCTAATTTCATCAGATACAAGTGCTGTTGGGGTTTGGTCTGAGTTGAATAGTAAGGTTGTAATAAACTTAGCATCAACTTTGTCAGTTTTAGTTTTTCTTAGTGTTTGAGACTTCCTAAAGGAAGCTACAGCAAGGGGATTAAATACCGTAATTTGGTATCCCTTGGTACGCAGGAAATTCTCTAAATTGATACTGTAAGACCGGTAGATTCAAGCCCTATACGCACATCACTAGCGACTTGACAGTTTGAGGAAATAACGGAGTAAAGAGTATTAAATCCTTCAAGAGTATTTGTGATTCTTAAATTATCGCTGATAAGAACGCCATCAGAGGTAACAATGTAGCAGTCATGCTTATCTTTCGCGATATCGATTCCTACATAGATCATAATTCACCACCTTGAAATATATTAAAAGTACTGTTTATGTTCCACTAAAGCTTTATACTGAATGTATCCTCGTCCTATATAAAACGTCAAGCGTTATCTAACTAATTAACAAATTAGTATAAAGCTGTGGTTATAGCCTAAATGAAATAGTCTAGTTAAACTAGCTATAGGAGGGAATAATAATCCACAGCACTTTAGTAAATTATAACAGATAAATTGATGAAGATTCTATATCTTCATTATACGAGGAGGAAGTATGATAAGAATTTTATTATATATTTTTATTATAAGTTGTGGATTTTTATTAAGTAAGTACCAACTAATACCCTTAAAACTAAAAATGAAAACTGCTATTTTACAGTCCTTTTCTCTTTTCTTTTTATTAGGAGTCATGGGTTATAAGATTGGTAGTGATAACAAGATTATAAAAGAATTTCCAAATCTTGGATTACAAGCTATTGTTATAGCTTTATTTTCTATTTTAGGAAGTATTTTTATTACTAAGGTTTTCTTTAGAAAAAGAGGTGACAAATAGATGATAGGAATTTGTTTATCAATTATTTTTGGAGTTATTATAGGATTATTTTTTCAGTCTCCATTTTTATCTAATTCATCAGATACTTTTATTGATTTAGGTCTTTGCTTACTTTTATTTTTTGTTGGTATCGATATTGGAGATAACTCTGCTGTACTTTCTAATCTGAAAAAGTACGGTAAAAAAATATGGCTTCTTCCTATATCGACAATTCTAGGTTCTCTTTTAGGTGGAGTTATTGGCTCTTTATTCCTTCCTATATCTATTGGGGAAGGTCTTGCTGTTTCCTCTGGTCTTGGTTGGTATTCTCTATCAGCTATTGAATTATCAAAAATAAGCCCTGAACTTGGAAGTGTTGCTTTTCTAAGTAATGTTTTTAGAGAAGTTCTTGCTATTCTAACAATTCCTCTTATTGCTAAATCTATAGGAAGTTTCGAATCTATATCTACAGCAGGAGCTACAGCTATGGACACT